>JANXXZ010000352.1 GCA_025350385.1 Bacteroidales bacterium | reverse complement strand
CATTGGTAAAGAAGTAAATACTGCCAAGATACTCAGAATCTTTAGTTTTCATTGGTTTATTTAACAGTTCATTTGTAAAATATCGACAATAATTGCTTCTTATTTTACTTTTATAGTACTTATTATCGATTGCAAATAGAGGACTTTTACATTCTTGATCGGTTGTTTTGTCCAAGTCGCAGAATCCAGTCATTACTAAGAATATTTTATATCCTTGCTTTTGAGCATAGTTTTCATATACACTCAACGGTTTGCAATATTTTGAAGTACATCCATTCGTGAATATATAAACAATTGATTTAGAGTATTTATTGATTTCTTCTTTTAATTGCTTAGCATTTATAAGATAAATTACTCCAGGTCTTGTATCATGAAACGTTTTAAGAGGGATAATCTTAGCTTTTTGATTTTCGTCAAGCTTGCCATAATCATTAGTAATACCTTGAATATTACAAGAATAAAAACAGATCAAGGATATTGCAAATAATAAAAGAATATTGACAGAATTTGCTTTCATTTTATAAGTCTCGTTTTAGTCTGCAGCTTGCAGGTAACTATTGGCTAACCACAATAAACCTTAATTAATTCATCTACCCCCTCAAATCTCCTCCACTATAATCTCCTCATGTATATAAACCAGTAATTTCCTCACTTTAAGTCCCATTCTCTCGAGCGCCGCTGCATAGGAATTCAGCTGAAGTGCATGTTGCTCAATGGGACTTTCGGTTTTGAATTCGAGGATGGTGGCTTCATTCCTGTTCAGGATGACCCTGTCGGGACGTAAAAGGGTACCTTCGGGTGTGATGATCTCTGCTTCCGGTCTTACCTTGGCTGTTCCGTCAAACAACTGTTTCAGTTTTGGGTGATCAAGGACGGCGGAAACCCGTTTATGAAGGGTTTCAACTACTTCGTCAGTGAGTTGGTTTTCAGTTTTCATTAGCTCCAGGACAGCCTGAATGTCCTCCACGGTCCCAACTTTTGAGAGCACATCATGCACCAGGTTACCCCAGGCCTGGTTGTCGGGCGATTGGCCCGCGCTCCAGGTACGCGGCGCACGGGTTGCAATCCGGATACGATCCTGCCAGGGAACAGATATAAACCCTTGCATACCTGATGCTTTCTCCTTTTCCGGTTTTTTGATCCGGATAGTAGAAACGGATTCACCATAGGTGTATTTTGATCCATCCGTTTCCCAGTTTTCGGCCTCGCCGAGGTATTCTTTTAATAATGGGGGAAGGCTGATACTTTCACTTTTTGATGCGCTGACTTCCCTCGAAAGAACATACAACCGTTCCACCGGGCGGGTAAAAGCCACATAGATCATGTTGATCATGTCGAGCAGCGATTTATTCCGTTCGCGGGTGTAAAACTCGCCGTAACCCACTGCTCCAAGATCCTTAGTCGTCTGCAGCAGGGCCACAGGCAATCCGCTGAGTAATGGATGTTCCGGCTCAACCCATAATTGATCACGGGTGTTTTTAAGTGCTTCGGTGGCAAATGGCCATATGACCACGGGAAATTCAAGTCCTTTAGCCTTGTGAATGGTCATGATCCGCACGGCATCCACTCCTTCGGGAACCACTACCGATAGCTGGGTCTTTTTCTCTTCCCATTTCTCAAGCAGGTCGGGCAGTTGAATGGCTTCTTTGGATGAGAACTTGTTCACAAATTCAAGGAAGAACTGCACGTATGGGTTGTAGGGATCACCATCCAGAGTGAAAATGCGGATAATCTCTTCGCATAGGTCATATAAGGGCAGGCTGCGTAATTTTCGTTCGTTGAATTCGAAGCCGTTTTCGCGCAGGTAGGTTGTATAATTGTGGTTTTTAATGAGTTCAAGCAGTTTCTCATGCATGCCGGGCAGTTTGCCCCAGATTTCCAGGCTAATGATTACCGCCATAGCGGGGATGGGATCATCCGGAGTATTTAGCATCCGGAGTACCGAAACCAGGAAATTAACTTCCGGGGAAGTAGCCAGTAACAAGGCTTCAGCCGAAATCACGCTGATTCCCTGGTTCATCAGGTAACGGGCTACAGTGCTTCCCTGCAGGTTTGAGCGGGTAAGGATAACGATATCGCGCAGCGGGTATCCGTCTTCCTGCAAGCCGGTAATGAGTTCTTTTATCCTCTCCAGGTTCAAATCGCTGAACGCAGAAGGATTATCGTATTGAAGAAAATCAATACTAACAAGACCGCCGTTTTTCCCCGGAACCGGTTTCTGTTCCTGCTGATGGTAAATGGGTCGCAGGGATTCATCGAGTTTACCGGAAATAAAGTGAAAAAAATCATTGTTAAATGCTACAATGGCAGGCAGTGATCTGAAATTACTGTTGAGTAGTTCCGGTTGGTAATTCCGCAGTAAGGCGCTGCCGGCTTCTCCAAATACCTGGGGGTCATAACTTGCCGGGAGCCCCGGTAACAGCATAAACTGCTCCACCTGCCCGTTCCGGAAACGGTAGATTGCCTGCTTTCCGTCACCCACTACCAGGTTAGAATTCCCCGAAGCCAGTGAATTCGCGATAAGTGGCAGCAGGTTTTTCCATTGAAGATCGGAGGTGTCCTGGAACTCATCGATCAGGTAATTCCGGTACTTTTCGCCCGTGCGTTCATAAATGAAAGGGACAGGTTCTTTAAGAATAATATCCGTGATGCGTTTATTGAACTCCGAAACATGAAGTACACGGCGTTCCTGTTTCACAACCTCAAGTTCAAGTTCAATAGCACTGATTACGCCCAATTGATAGATCTGCCGGCTGACCATTGCCAGTAACAGGTAACTCTTCATTCCGTTCTCAATCAACTTTTCACAATCATTGAATAAGGCGAGAAGTTGTGATTTTATGGCATCGATGGCCGATTTCTGCGAGAAATCAACTTTTGCGCCGTACCATATATCATCGGTTACCGTAGTGATAACACGGGAATTGGGCTCAACAACATTTCCTGAGGCAAGGTTTGAGAAAAAGGTTCCTATCCCGGCTTTGCCATAATAAAAGGATTCGTTGGAGATATTTGAGTCCCTGATTAATCTCACAGCGTATTTTGCTTTAACGGCAAGGCTCTCCTCGTATTCCTTCCGGAAACGTTTGATCTCTTTAACTATCCCCAAAACCTTTGAAGGGGTAATTTCATGAAGTTTTTCGGCATAGGCATAACTGTCCTCCGAAAAAAGGTGACTTCCCACTTTGCTGAGGTCATTTTCGATGTGCCAGCTTTTCTCTTCTTCAGCCTTGTTTTCGGTAAATTCGACCAGGATTTTCGTGATATCCGGCTCAAGCCCGACTTTCCCGATCAGTTTATCCACGGCCTCATCCAGCAAGGTATTCATATCCATTTCGATCTCAAAATCGACCGGCAGATGCAAATCGTGGGCGAAAGTGCGGATGATGCGTGAAACAAAGCTGTCGATGGTGCGGACGGCAAAGTCATCGTAGTCGTGGAGCAGGGAACTGAGCACGGCGCCCGCTTCTTGCGAAACCTGTGCAGCCGTATTCCCTGTTTTCTCCGCCAGATCATCCATCATATGTTTTATGGTGGATGTATCGGCAAAGGCATCTGGTTGCGATAAATGAAGCAGGCTCGTGACAACCCTTTGCTTCATTTCGTTGGCGGCTTTGTTGGTAAAAGTTACGGCTAAAATATGCCTGAAATAGCCTGGCGAAGTGAGCGCCAGCGCAATGTATTCACGCACAAGGGTGTAGGTTTTTCCCGAACCCGCAGATGATTTATAAACGACAAAATTCCTGGTTTCCTTCACAAGTCTTAAAATTAGGAAATTTGATGAGGCGGAATTGATTTGATAATAAAAATGTTAGAATTGTCGAGTATATTGGTTTGAGGGTTGTGAGTAAGGAGTAAGGAGAAGTGAGAAAAGCAAAAAAGAAGTGAAAAAGTAGGTTAATGTTTAAAAGTATGAATGCAAAAATCAAATAGCAAAAAGCAAAGTGCATAATTGGTTTAAAACCTTACTTCCAATCACTATCACCTTTACTCATAACCCATATCTTATATCCTAAAACTCATCCCGAAATTTCAGAAGTCATTTTAAAAAATACAAATTTTGAATATCAATGATTCCTATTCAGTAATAATCGATTTATGCGATTTATGGAATAATTCGCCGAGGTTATCAAAATCTTTCCGGTATAAAATACCAACACCTTGTGTATAGGGTGACTGGCCTGTGAATAAGTCGATGGAAGTATTGGTCCGGTTGAATGCCCTGGCCCGGAATCGCCCGTCCTCGGTAATTTTTATTTCCACATTCACATCACCGATCCATTGATTGGCATTCTGACTGCCGGTTGTAGCGGAACTCATCCCTACATTTCCGTCAATAGTGACACGGTCATTAAACAATTGCGTTGAAAGCACCACCTCAAGTTCCTGTCGCGACATCTGGTTGCCGGCACGATAATTAACGCCGACATTAAAATCTTTCGAAATCTGTGAAAGCCAGTTATTGATCTGGTTACTGAGTATTCCCATAGAGGTAAACCCCAGGTCAGTGGATGATATAGCGGCTGCTTCGCCTGACGCTGTAAAGCTACCCAGTACCAACAGTGAGATCATTTGTTGATTCATCGCGACGGAGTTCGAAGTATCGATGGAACTGAAAACCAGCCGTTGAGTTACTGCATCCGCATCGGGCAGACTGATACTGAAATGAATATCAGGATTATACAAACTATTCGTGAGTGAAATAATACAATCCACAGGAAGGCGACGGCTTGCTTCATCAGCAGGGATAGAACTCAGGCCGGTAAGCGTGGTTTTAATTTTATAAACTGCCTGCAAGTTGATGTCTGCATCATCAGGACTCCCGTTAAAAGTGATTGTACTTCCTTTCTGAATCTCAAAATTCCTGCTGAACAAATCCTGGAAGTTGAACAGGAATGATCCTTTATCCATCACGTACATGCCATGCATGGAATAATCACCGCGTGAATCAATTCCCATACTGATAGGACCGTCGCCCCGTACTTTTATATTTCCCATCCGGTAAGGCAGTATAATCTCAAGATTGGCATCCTTGGTCACATCCAGTCCCAAATCAAGAGTCAAGTTAGAGGGAACAGGTGGTGGCATGTTAAATCCGGGTGCAGTTGTATCGGTTGTTTCATAGATGATGAAATTGTTTTCCGAAATATTGACAGCATAATTAAGTGGTATAAACACATCCGTTCCTTTTTCGGAGGTTGCTTTCACGACCAGGTTCAGGTCATTTTCGGGGCCGAAAAGATACATGGTACCGGTAGCCCTGGCACGTCCATAGTACATTTCGGCCGGGTTAAAGGTTGTGTTTAATACGGATAATTTATTGGCATTTACCTGTATATCAAGATTAAAGTCAGTGAACGCATAATGTTTTATTTTACCTGTAGCAGTTCCTGAATTCCCAAGTGAGTCAGCAATTTTCATATCCTTGAACCACATCAGGTCTTTATCAAAATTGAAATCACCTGTAAAGGAATAGGAAGTTCGCAGGTAATCAATCATGAGTTCCGAACGCATCAGTTTGACAGAACCGGCAATAACAGGATCCGAAAAATCACCGGTGAGCGTAAGATTGCCTGAACCTAATCCCTTCATCCTGGAAAAAAGACCGATAAAAAAAGGTTGAAGGGCTTTTAATTTTATGTTATCGACTGATACATCGAGGTCAAAATTATCATGATCGAGTTCGGGATAGATTGAGCCTTTGGCTACCAGCGGGTAATGAAGCCCTGCGGTACCGTGATAAGCGATGCGCGTATCCACATTGATGGCACGGGAACGGTTATCCCATTGGCTCTTGATCTCAGCATCACCCAGAAACTCATGATTAAATCCCATGCTTTTCACCAGGAGAGAGGCAGTGATCAAAGGAATCTCGTAAACATCTGAGATTGATAGTTGTCCGTTCAGGAAACCGTCAAAGTCAATCCCGATTCGCTTTGTCAACCCGTCAAACTGCGAAACGTTAAAATCCTTGAATTGCAGGTTCAGAGCATCCAGCGGATCATGGGATATCCGGCCGTTAACGCTGATTGCCTGCTCCTTGCTACTGAAAAGGAGTTTATTTATTTCGACGGATGCCGTATCAACGGTAACAGTGTTTCCGGCAGCAATCGACCAAAGTGTATCGTTAATAAGTATGGCAGCTGAATCTAGTTTCAAGGTCAGGCGCGGATAGGAAGTAAAGGAAACTTCTCCTCCGATGTTGGCCTTATTATGACTGATAGAATCCCTATCATTCCAGCAGAGCCTGAAAAAGACACTATCGTTGCGTGCTGTTGCCGTAACTTTTACCTGTTCAAGGCTGGTGGCCGAGGCTTCCGGGTTTCTCTTTGATGAGTTATCAACTGAACTGCATACCATTTTGAGGCCTAATTCACTATTTTCGGATGAACCGCTCAGCGCCCAATCCCTGAAAGAAAATCCTTCATACCGGATAAGAGGAGATCGTCCGTTCACATTTACCAGTCCCGCTGATGGATCAAATCCGCCGGATATTACCGTGTTAGGGTCAATGAATAGTTTCGGTAGAAAAATATCTGTAACCGGGGACGTATTTTTAAGTTGGACCGTATAGTCAAAACTACCTTTGGCAGCACGCGGAACCGTTGGTGTAACCAGCGCAAGGGCCGGGAGATAATCAGTGAACACGAAAGTCAGGTACTCGGAAAGGTCATCAAACGTATATTGACCACTGAAGATGGCATCCGCAAAATCGCTTGACAAGGTCATTTTCTTACCGTTATTCTTCAGCGCCTGGGTTTGAAGCACGAACTGCTTCATATAAAGAGTCTGCCCTTTTTCCTGGTATACAGTGTTCTCAAACTGCAATGAACCTAAAAGATTATCCAGAGTATTTCCCTTAAAGTTCAGATTCATATGCGTTGAAAGCCGTGATGAAGTATCACGGTCCCACAGGTTGAGTCGCGTCAGCATCGCATTTTTTAGATCTGCCTTAAAATCAAATGCAGGAAGGGAATCAGAGAGATCAAGACTCCCGTTAAAATGCAGCATTGCCAGATCATCATGAACATCCACCAAACCGTCGAAACGCTTTTTCCTGAAGTTTCCATCCAGGGATATGCGGTCGATGCTGTTACCCATCAGTTGAAAATCTGTAACATTGCCTTTGATCGTAAAATCAGCATTTTTTGATCTGAAACCCTTTCCGTTAATTGTTGCATCAAGGTTAAGGGAACCTATCTTCTTCAGGTTAAATATTTTACCCAGGTCAAGATCTGCTGCCTGAACATGACCATTATATTCGATGATCTTTTCCTTGCGGTTGTTGCTTAATAAAATATCGGTGGCAATATTTCCCGCTTCGGTATTGAACGTGGCATTTGAAACAAAATCATTATAAAATCCTGTAAACCTTCCTCTTACTATAATACTACCCAGGCGCGAAGCTTCCACAGGTATTACTATACTATTATTTTCACCTGCACCGGGTAATGAAAATTTTTCAATATCAGGAACATTGGTCCGAAACTCATCAATTTTCAGATGAATGAATGTGTTCTCAAAGTCTGGTAAGCCGGTCATCTTGATGTTACCGGCAAAACGGGTACCATCACCATAAGCGATCACCATTTTTTTACCGGAAAATGAAGAAACTGTTCCTTTAAGGTCACCGGACAGCGCGAATTTTTCATGCATCCCGCTGATATCAGGAGCGAAATAAGTAATATCCTTCATATCGAGTTCCGATGGTTTGAAACCGGCAAGTATGTTCACACTATCAAGGAAGTAGCCGAATGCGCCCCAATCGGGGTATGAAAAGCGTAAATTGAGCGAAAGTTCGCTGTTAGTGGTTAAAATGTGAAGATTGTCGGCCGTAATCCCCGAAGAACTGATTATTGCTAAAGCAGAGAATTGCCTGAGTTCGAAGCCGCTTTTTTCTCTTGCTGACAGGTTCCTGATCTCAGCAAGGATTGTATCTCCCTGCATATGAATATCATGCACGTTCATATCAAGGTTTACAAGGTCCAGGTCGCTGAAATCAATCCCGTTTCCCGGGTTAAGGTAGCGCTCGTCCCTCAAAGCGAAGTGTGAACCTGTTATCTCCAATCCCTGTAAATGTACTTTCCAGGGCTTTGTAACCGAAGGAATGGTATCAGCAGAAGCAAAATAATCCATGATGAACTGGAGGTTCAGGCTGCTGTCGTTTTTAAAAGTGATGAGATTGATATCCGCCTGGGTAAAGGTGATTTTGCGGAAGGTCACTTCATGATCACGAAGGCTCAGTTTATCGACTTTGGCTTTAAGCCGGTGAAACGCAAGCAACGTATTAGAGTGACGGTCAAGAATTTTAACATCCGTAATTACCAGGTTCATGAACCAGCTGAGGTCAACGCCTCCTACTTCGATTTGGGTATGAAGTTCAGTTGAAAGGTATGCTGCCGCCCGTTTCGTAAGGAAATTCTGTACCGGCGATGTCCGCAGTAAACCATACATGAACAGTGGAAGAAACAACACTGCTGCAATGAATCCGATCGCTATTTGGTATGCTTTTTTGATACTTTTGCAAATTAATTGTTATATCCTATTGTTACTATCTGATGATCAATCCTAAAAAACATCGGGTAAATCTAACTCAATAATTATGCCCGTTTACATCTTAGGTATTGAATCCTCCTGCGACGACACCTCGGCGGCAGTGCTCAGAAACACCTGTATGCTTTCAAATGTAGTCGCTAACCAGCAGGTTCATAATGATTTCGGAGGTGTTGTTCCGGAACTCGCTTCAAGAGCGCACCAGCAGAATATCATCCCCGTTATCGATAAAGCACTCAAAGAAGCAAAGGTACAAAAAGAACAACTCAGTGCAATTGCGTTTACACGAGGGCCGGGATTGCTGGGCTCGTTACTGGTGGGTACTTCATTTGCTAAAGCAATGGCTCTGGGCCTGAATATACCGCTCATTGATGTGAATCATATGCAGGCGCATATACTTTCGCATTTTATACTTCGGAAAGCTTCGAATAACCCGATTCCTCACTTCCCTTTTCTTTGCCTGACCGTATCGGGAGGCCATACGCAGATAGTGATGATTAAGGATTATTTTGATATGGCGATTATTGGCCGGACGATTGACGATGCGGCCGGGGAAGCATTTGATAAAGCCGCTAAAATACTCGGGCTAGGTTACCCGGGCGGGCCCCTGGTTGATAAACTGGCTGTAGCGGGCAATCCTCTTGCCTTTAAATTTTCAAAGCCCTCAATTACCGGGCTGGATTACAGTTTCAGCGGACTTAAAACCTCCTTCCTATACTTCGTGCGCGACAGGCTGAAAGAGAATCCCGGGTTTATTGATGAACACCTTTCCGACTTA
The DNA here is from genome assembly GCA_025350385.1 of Bacteroidales bacterium. Taxonomy (GTDB): domain Bacteria; phylum Bacteroidota; class Bacteroidia; order Bacteroidales; family UBA4417; genus UBA4417. Next base: position 4,790 of record JANXXZ010000352.1, on the reverse strand, counting down.
TGCGCGTCCATGCAATCGTCAATCATTCATGTGCTGATGGACAAACTGATAAAAGCCTCAGAACAAACCGGGATAAAAGAGGTAGCGATTGCAGGAGGTGTTTCAGCCAATTCAGGACTTCGGAATGCCATAACAGCCATGCAATCAAAAGCCGGCTGGAACACATATATTCCTGAATTTCAATTCACTACCGATAATGCTGCCATGATTGCAGTAGCTGGTTATTTCAAATTCCTGAAAGGTGAATTCACCAGCCAGTCAGTAACTCCTTATTCAAGAGGCGGGATGTAGTATAGCGACTTGTGACTAGCGTCTACTGGCTAGTGCCTAGTGGCTAGTGTCTAATGCCTGGTGCCGGTGAAAACCTGGATCTCCGGATCATGTATTACGACCAACCTATTTGTAGAGGCAGATATAGGTTGTATCGCTATCGGCTTTAACCTGGAAGGTAATTCCCTTTGGCACGATAAATTGTTCAAACGGTTTATAGGATCTCCATTCTGTTTCGCCGGGGAGTTTTACATGCAATATGCCGGATGTGATTGTCATATATTCGGTTGAACTGGTGCCAAACTGGTATTCACCTTTGGCCATTACACCAATGGTGGCAGGGCATTCGGAAGTAGCAAATGCGATTGATTTCACATTGCCGTCGAAGTATTCGTTTGTTTTGAACATAGGGATTTAAATCAGGTATACTTACAATTAACCAGTCAGCAAATCTATTAAAAAGAAGGGTGGTAACACGATAATTTCAGGAAGGAATAATCATTCTTTAGGATTAGGGCTCTTAAAGGCATAAAAATCCCCTTGAAACAAATGCTGCAAGGGGAAATCATTCCAACAAAAACGGGCATATAAAAAACGAATAGGCTACTGGTGGGTGTTTAAAATTAATAGGTTGGTATAAGGAAACAAACAGAACTAGCCGTAATTCTATTTATATTTCCAAAGCAAATATAAGTTCAAAAACCTATTCCAGTATAAATGGAAGGTACTGTTTTATTATTGAGGCTAATAACGATGAAATTCCGTTAGAATTCAATGAAATTCCTTTGAGAGACTTGAAAAACCCAGAACGTTCTTCAAGGTATTAAGGGATAAAATGGCTTATTTCAGTTGCCGATCTGGTTTAAAACCTCCTGTTTACGTTCCCTGGCTACCGGCAGTTTGATGCCGGTTGACATCACAACCTCGCATGGATTTTTCCGGACTTTGAGAATGTGTTCCTTATTCACAAGAAATGACTGGTGCAGGCGGATAAACCCAAAAGGTCTGAGTTTCTCTTCGTAATACTTAAGGTTTTTGGAATCAGTTGATTTTATTTCCGTTCCCTGAGGATCAATATAGTAAATATCCGTGTAGTTAATGGCTGCCTGACAATATATAATCGTTTTAATATCAAGAAGTTTTAGCTCAAATGAATCCGAAATCAGCAGCCTGTTATTCTTATGGATATTATAATCGGACAGTAGTCCGTTACTGCTTTCACGGCTAAATAGCCTGCTCATGGCTCTGTTCAAAGCCAATCGCAATTGCTGCCCGTCAACAGGTTTAAGCAGATAATCAATCGCATTGACCTTAAAGGCTTTTATTGCATATTGGTCGAAGGAGGTAATAAAAATGATATGAAAATCATGATCCGGTAACTGCTGAAGCATTTCAAAAGAGGTCATGTCGCCAAGTTCAATATCCAGAAAAAGGATATCAAATCTGAGCGAAGGCAGTTTTGAAAGGGCTTCAGAACCTGAGAAAAATTCAGCGACAAGCTGAACTTCAGGACAAAACAATGCCAGACTCCTCTTCAGCACATCGTGATGCATCGATTCATCGTCAATAATTACGGCTCTAATCATAGTGTCCGGATGAACTTATATCCAAAAATAAGCAAATACTGTCACAATGCCCAATCAACGAATTACTTCGAAGCGCTCCAACAGTCCAACACTGATTTTATTTAATTTCGGGTTATAATGCATCTCTCTGCGGGTAGCAGAACCCTGATGAAGATTTCGCCTGATGTAGTCGTTCATGAAATAGTCGAATAGTAGTTCGGCATGCTTTTTCCCCGATTGTGAGGCCATGCGGTAGATATCAGAGAAACTTATTGTATCGCGTACAGCTGAATAGAAGAACTGACCCTTGTAAAAATCAAGCCTCAGGTTCTGATTCAGATCATCCTGAATGTACCCGCTTAGGAATAAAAGCTGCTTGGCAGTTTCCCCGGAATTCACCGGATTCACTTCGAGCCAGCTATTCAGACCAATTGAATTAATCCTGTATGGCTGGATAAACTCTTCATCTTCATCATTGTACCCGTAAGCCTTCCTCACAGTGAAGTCTTCTTCAAGCTGAAGTTGTGAAAGCTGAACAATCCATTTAGGCTTTTCGGAATCCAGGAAGAGATCAGCCGATTCATCAAGCAGGACATTATAGCCACAGGAATTCAGTGCGTCAATCAGGCTGTTAGTAAATCGGGTCAGGAATACGGAATCCGAAATATACTGCACATAGCTGCTGCTGTAATATGCCACCGAATCCTGCTGCGCCTGGCTGGGATACAGACTCAGATCGATATAGGCTCCGGGGTTTTCCTTATAAAGAAAATTACAGGCCGACAGCATGATTCCATCTCCCTCATGATTACGCACATATTTCCCAGCCAGGATACGTTCAGGGCTGCAGGAAGTCAGCAAGGATACAAGCAGTGCAAGAAACCATGATATCAATAAAAATCTACGCATGAACTTTCATATTTTCAGGAAAATGAGTTCAATAATTTTTGAAGCTTAAAGTCAGAAGTAATCCCAGGTATCGTTCTCATTCCCCATATCTCCCACTCTGCCACTTGCCCACTCTCCCTTTCCTCCATTCTCCTCTTCACCCTGTCGCCTCTTCACTATTTATTAGTAACGTAAAGAATTCGCATTTAGTCTCTGGCCATATCGGCAATCATTTGCAAGGCAAAGGCTTTGCCATAATTTCTGCATCGCTCTGCACTGTCACCATGAGGGGTAAATTTTACAAATATACCTTCGCCAAAGAATTTGATTTTTAAATTAGTGAGATTTGATTCTACCATCTTTATTGCTTCCCCGCTCCAGCCATAGGATCCGAACGATCCTCCCAGTTTTCCCTTGTCGCGTAAAGGATTAATTGCCGCAAACAACTGGTAAACCGGCAGAAGAATATTCTGATTTATCGTAGGGGTTCCTATAATAACCCCAGTGCAGTTTTCAAGGTGATGCTCCATTTCTTCCAGTGACATATTTTCAATGTCCCTTACTTCAACCTCCACATTTTCAACCTGCCGCACTCCTTCGGCTATCATTTCGGCAAGATCTCCTGTATTATGATAAGCTGTAACATAGGGAATAAAAACCAGCGGCTTTGACCCCAGGTTCATCGCTTCGGCGGCAAGTTGCTCTGTACGATCAACCAATAGTTTCCACTTAGTGCGTAAAATCGGGCCATGTCCCGGGCATATGGTACTGATATCAAGAGGTCTGATCTTATCAATGGCTTTCAACATAAATTTGCTGAAAGGCTTCAGGATCACATCAAAGTAGTACTTGAAAGCATCATCCCAGTTTCCGACCAGGTCGTCGAACATGCGCGCATCGCAGTAATGAGCTCCAAATGAATCACAGGTGAAAAGCAGTTTGTCTTCTTCAAGGAATGTGTACATAGAATCGGGCCAATGCAGGTTGGGGGCACTAATCACACGAATCTTTTTATTGCCAAGATCAATTACATCTCCATCCTTTACCTGGATATGAAGAAAATCGCGGCCCAGCATGTCTTTAAGATAGCGGATTGCATTACCGCTTCCCACTACTTTGGCGTTAGGCGCAATTTCAAGCAGTTTACCCAGGCTGCCGGAATGATCGGGTTCGGTATGGTTTACAATGATATATTCAAGTTCGGCCGGGTCACAAAAGGTTTTTAGTTTGGCAAGAAAAGTCGTAAAATATTTATCCTTCACCGTTTCAACAAGTGTTTTCTTATCTGCATTGATGAAGTAAGAATTATAGGTAGTCCCGTAAGGTGTTTGCATTACTACGTCAAAAGACACCAGTTCACGGTCAAGAACTCCTACCCAGTATACATCTTTTGTGATTTCCAGTATTTTATCGTCATTCATGTTTTAAAGATTATTTTTCAATTTCTGAATCACTAATTCAGTTTTGCTCATTAAGGCTATTTATCAGTTTACATGCTGAAGCTTTCTAGGCAACTTCCAATTTCCAACTTTGAGTCCACTTCGAAAAGTTGATACAGAACTTTAGCGCAAAGTCGCAAAGGCCGCAAAGATTAATAATTCAACCCTTTACGAACTTGAATGCTTCGCATCTTGGCGTGACATCCTGTTTTTCGGAGCAGGATCAACTTTCAATTCTCAACTTTCAATTTTCAATTAACCTAAAATAAAGTCATCTGCACAGGTGTTCCGTCATCCTCGTCATCCGGAAAATCAGGAGGGGGTTTAATGCTGCTTTCATCAATATGCGGAATCTCTTCCGGGATATCGGCTTCTGCTTCTGAAGGTTCATCCGCCTGCGGCTCATCTTCTTCTGTTTCCTCCGGAATTTCATTTTCATACGGAAGAGGGTCAAGCCAATGAAGAGAAGCTATTGGAGCCAGGCCTAGACGTTTTCCACGGGCTTTAACACCCATGAGTTCCACAAACGAATCCATTTCGAAAACCTGGGGTGTTTCAACCGGTTTCTTCAGGCCTTCATTATTAAATTCTACCTGTAGGACCGGCCTGTATTGTGTAACCACTTTTT
>JANXXZ010000314.1 GCA_025350385.1 Bacteroidales bacterium | reverse complement strand
GCTGGGTTTTAAAAGAGGAAGCATTCCTGAAGGATGTCAAATGGATCGACAACCTGAAACTCCGGGTTGGCTACGGGGCAATCGGGAACCAGGATATCCCCCTTTATGCTAATAAAGACCGCATTTCAGCCAATTACAATTATCCATTTGGGGGAACAGCTAATAACGGTTATGCACAGAGCGCGCTTGGGAACGAAAACCTGAAATGGGAAACCAGTGTTCAGTATAATGCGGGGATCGATGCCGCCCTATGGAAAGGTGCATTTACTTTTTCACTCGACGGTTTCTATAAAATCACCGAAAACATGCTGGTTACAGCACCAAATCCACCGTCCGTCGGATATGCGTCTCCTTCATGGATCAACAGCGGATCGGTGCTGAACGAAGGAATTGAACTTGAAGCCGCGTATCGTGGCAAAATAAGTGAATTTGGCTATTCCCTAGGGGGAAATCTTACTTTCCTTCATAATGAAGTGCTGAGCATAGATGCTCCATTACCGGGCGGGCGGGTTGAAACCGGGCAGGATGCCACCAATACCGCGGTAGGACATCCGATTGGCTCTTTCTACCTGTATGAAATGGATGGCATTTTTCAGAATGAAACCGAAATTTTGCTGTCAGCCAAACAAGACGGCGACATTAAACCGGGCGACGTAAAATTCAAAGATAAAAATGGCGACACTTTTATCAATGAAAAAGACCGCACCTATCTTGGCAGTGCAATTCCCAAGCTTTTCGGCGGTATAAATTTATCGGCTGATTACAAGAACTTCGATTTAACCATGTTTTTCCAGGGTTCATACGGTAACAAGATCTATCTGCAGATCAACCAGGATATCGAAGGCTTCTATCGCGGGTTTACCGTAACACAGCGGTATTTTGACCAGCGCTGGACCGGTGAAGGAACCTCCAACACCCAGCCCCGGGCATCGTGGACAGCAAAATCAAACAATGCCAGGCCTTCATCCCGCTTCCTGGAAGACGGATCCTACCTGCGTCTCAAGAATCTGCAGCTCGGCTATTCCATTCCTGCTAAAGTCCTCAAAGTTGTAGGATTAGCAAAGGTAAGAGTATACGTTTCGGGCACAAATCTTCTTACACTCACCAGGTATTCAGGACTTGACCCTGAAATGACCGTAAGTGACAATTCGAAAAACGAAGGGGACCGCTCAGCCGGAATTGACTGGGGCACATACCCGTCGGCTATGGTCGTCATGTTTGGTGTAAATATCAACTTTTAATACGATACGGCTATGAAACAGACCATATATAATTTCCTCATTTTCAAAGGTCTTAAAAGCACCTTTACCAACTCCCGTTCTTTCCTGAACACATTCAGCATATTGTTCGTAATTGCGCTGATGCCCTTAGGTTCCTGTACCAAATTCCTGACGGAAGACCTCAAGGGGGAATTTTCATCCGATACTTATTACAAGAATGAAACCCAGGCTATACAGGCCATTAATGGGGTGTACAATGCCATAACTTTTACAAGGCCCGAGAATGACATATGGGTATTTGGCGATGTGGCTTCCGATGATGCCGTGAAAGGAGGAAACCCGGGCGACCAGGCAGAAATCACCTATATTGACGAATTTACTGCCAATCACACCAACGGAATAATTTTTAACTACTGGCAATTTGCCTATGAATCCATTTCCCGGGCCAACAATGTGATTGCCAATGTTCCTACTGTTCCGATGGATGAAGTGCGGAAGAACAGGATCGTAGGTGAAGCCAAATTTATCAGGGCTTATACCTATTTTAACCTTGTGAATGTTTTCGGACCAGTTCCGCTGAAACTATTGCCCCCGGTTACACAGGCAGCCATCCAGGTTCCGCTCAGCGATGTCGGTACAATTTACCAGCAAATTGAAAAAGACCTTACAGATGCAGTAGCAGTCCTCCCGGTATCCTACACCACTCCTGACGTAGGCCGTGTAACAAAGGGAGCCGCCATTGGAATGCTTGGGAAAGTAAGTCTTTTCCAGGGAAAATGGGCTGCCGCCCTCGGCTTTTTTCAACAACTTGATAACCTGGGAATTTATGGACTTCTGCCAAATTATGCCAATAATTTCAAACTGACATACGAAAACAGCAAAGAATCCGTTTTCGAGATCCAGCACCTTTCGGGGCAAAACCCGGGTGAAGGCAGCGGTCTCAATCAATGGTTCGGCCCGGCACCCGGCGGTTACTACTTCAACGCTCCAACCCAGGTTTTGGTAGATGCATTTGAGAAAGCCACAACCGGGGAAGTTGATCCCCGACTTGACGCTTCTATCGGACGCGAGGGCCAACCCTGGCTGAACGGAGAGATTTTCAGTAGCGGGTGGTCTCCTGCTACCGGTTTTCTTACCAAAAAGCACCAGCAACCTCAATCAGAATTAACTGTGTCGGGCGACGGCGGCCTGAATTACATCTACATGCGTTATGCCGATGTGTTGCTAATGAAAGCAGAGGCTTTTAATGAAACCAATAATGCCGACTCGGCAAAAGCAAACCTCAACAAAGTGAGGCAACGTGCAAGGGCAAGTTATAACGGAACGCCACCGGCCGAGCTGCTTGCCGATATTACCACAAACGATCAGGGGCAGCTTAGAGATGCAATCCGACATGAACGCAGGGTTGAACTGGCCCAGGAATTCCACCGATACTTTGACCTGATGCGCTATGGTAAAGCAGCAGCTGAATCAGCACTGGGCGACAAATTCAATTTTGAGACTAAACGTTATTTCCCGTTGCCACAAAAAGAACTAGATGCCAACCCGGCAATTACACCCTAACACAATCAATTCACCCTAATAACCTCAATTTAATAACCAATCACAACTAAAATGAAAAACCTAATGAGATTGCAAACCATGATGCTTATTATCTTAGTAAGCTCTGCCATGATGATTTCATCATGTAAAAAAGACAATTCAATCGTTGAGGGCGATAAAACAGCTCTCAATGCATTGATCGTACAGGCTGACGCACTGTCAGCTGCTGCCACGGCAACGGATTATCCGCAGACCGCTATCGACAGTTACAAAGCTACCCTGGCAACTGTTAAGACAGCTGCCGCTACCTCTCTTACACAGGCTGAGATTGATAACCTGGTTACCCAGTTGACGGCAGCCATCAATACTTTCAACTCAAAGGCTTATGCTTACATTGATGAATCATTGTACCTGAATGCAGGCTGGCATTTTGATGAAGGAACCGGAACTACAGCTACCGCTTTCTCAACTGTTAAACATGTAGCTACTTTCTTTAATGGAAATACGGTGATTCTGGGAGCAGCAGCTCTGATGCCAACCTGGGTTGCTGGTGTAAAAGGCGGAAAAGCAATCTACCTGAACGGTGGAGCCCATCTTGAAGTGCCATACACCAACGCTTTCCTTCCTGTTGATCTTACAATCTCCGTGTGGGTGAACCCTGCTGAGTTGTATGAAAACAACTACATTGTATCACAAAATTTCTGGCAGGGGTACAAACTTCAGACCCAGGGTGGAGGGAAACCATACTTCACCTTTAAGAAAGTGGACGGTGGCATCATTGATGCCGATAACGAAACTGACAACTCAATCAAGGCCGGACAGTGGAATCACATTGTTATTTCACTGAACGGAACCACCAAGGAACTGAAGTTCTTCGTAAATGGTACCCTTACAAAAACCTGGACCGAATCCAACAAGAGCATCGGACCTCTTACCAGGACCCTTACCGGACCAGATGCTCAGCCTTTTATTATCGGCTGCTGCGCAACTGACAACGAACTCGCCAATGATGTAACAACCGGCTGGATGAGTTGGACAACAGCAGCTAACTTTGGCTATTTCAAAGGCGCCATCGATGAGTTGAAAATCTACAACATCGCACTGGCTGATGGCCAGGTTTCAAAACTGTATAATGATGAAAAACCTTAATAATTGGTTGGTTTGGCTTGATTGTTAAGTAGGTTCAGGTGTGAGGCTCAACTATTCCCGTCCAGAAATGACCGGGAAATTGAGCCTCCCCTTTTTTGTACTGTTATGTTTGAATGCATTTGGCAATAGGAATTGGGCATTAGCCACTAGTCAAAAGGGATTGGTAAATGGTTATTTGAAGTTGGCAAATAGTACTTTGTACCGTGAACCCATTGCCATCTACCCAGTCCCCCGCCCCTGGTTCCCCGTCCCTCGTCCCATTGTCCCCCGTCCCTTTTCACTTGTCCCCTGTCCCTTTTCATTTGTCCTTTTTCACTTGTCCCTTTTCACTTGTCCGTAGTCGCTTAACTAATCACCACAATTCCGCCACAATGATTCGCATACTCATCTATCTATTTATCCTAAGCACCTTATCAGTTTCAGCCCAATCAAGGCAGGAGGCGTTTAAGACACAGTGGTGGAAGGAATGCGCATTTTATCAGATCTATATGCCTTCATTCAAGGATAGTGATGGCAACGGATACAGCGATTTTAAAGGAATGACTTCAAAACTGGATTACCTGCAGTCGCTGGGGATTAAAGGTATCTGGCTCACCCCTTTCCTGCAATCTCCCAAAGTGGACAATGGCTATGATATTGCCGATTATTACAGGATTGATCCTGTATATGGAAGTCTTGATGATTTCAGGTTGTTTCTTGATGAAGCTCATCGCCATGGAATTAAGGTAATAATGGATATGGTAATAAACCATACCTCAACGGATTATAGCTGGTTCCGGGAATCCCGGAAATCAAATGACAATCCTTACCGCGATTATTATATCTGGCGTGATAAACCCAATAACTGGGAATCGTTTTTCGGGGGAACAGCATGGCAGAAAGATACTCTAACAAACCAGTATTACTACCACAAGTTTGATGAGAGGATGGCCGATCTTAACTGGTCGAACCCCAAAGTGGCGGAAGAAATTCAAAAGGTATTAAGGTTCTGGCTCAACCAGGGCATTGACGGCTTCCGGTTCGATGTGATAAACTTCCTGACCACCGATGGTATCCAGGCTGACAACCCGGTGAAAAATGGAAGCCAGGATCACCTGTATGATATCAGTCAGCCCGGGGTGAAGAATGCCATGAAGATCATCAAATCCACTGTCAGTGAATATAAAGACCGGTTTGTGGTCGGAGAAATAGGTAGCGATAAACTGGAAATTCTCAGTCTGTATCAGTCGCCTGAACTAATGGATGTAGTTTTCAATTTTAATTTTGGCAGCATTCCTGAATTCTCTGTTGAGCGGATTTTCAGTGAACTGCAGAAGATGGAGAAAAGCATGAACGATTACCCAACCTTTTTCTTTGGAAGTCATGATATGCCACGGCTGATGGACCGGCTTGCCGGGGGCGATCCCTCCAGAGCCAAAGCCCTCGCAGCATTAATGCTTACAGCTAAAGGGGTTCCCTTTATTTATTACGGGGAAGAAATCGGGATGCGGAACATTACCGCCTTAACTATTGCAGAGATGGCAGATATACAGGGAAAAACGCATTATCAGATGGCAATCCAGGCCGGTAAAACCCCGGACGAAGCTCTCTTTGAAGGAAACAAGAACAACCGCGACAAGTCGCGCAGCCCCATGCAATGGGACGAAAGCGCCAATGCCGGTTTTACAGCCGGTAAACCCTGGATCAAGGTGAATGAGAATTACAGGATGGTAAATGTTCAGCTATCCATAAAGGATAAAAGCTCTATCCTGAATACATACAAAGAGCTTCTTGATCTGCGGAACAGCGAGAAAGCCCTTCAATATGGAAACTATGAAAGTCTGGAAATGGTTGATAACAGGATTCAGTTCACCCGGATTTATGAAGGGTCCAACGTTTCGGTCATTGTCAACTTCGGACATGAAACTGCAATTGAACTTCCCGCCAATGCAAAGCTCCTGTTAGGGACCTCATTCTTAAAGACCAATGAATTTTTGATTTTCAGGCAAAATTAGCGTTCTGTCAAAATAACATAGTTCGTGTATCAGGGGTAAAAATCCTGAATAACAGTCATTTTGACCTTTGCAATTTTACTTTTGAATTAACCATGAAGGCTGTTATCTATAAAACAAACTAGTAACCCCATGAAACGTTCCTTACTATACCTGGCACTTTTCTTCAGCTCCCTGGCGATCACAGCTCAAACCGGTCAACTAAGCATTCCACGCATAGGAATGATGCCCGACGTTCCTTCACCCCTGCAAATCAGGGACTGGAAAACTGTGGCCCATGATTACGACAGCTTTGTATTCAACCAGACTAAAACGGGGCAATATTTGCCCCTGTCGCGGCTGGGGACTCAGGGACAATTCAATTATGCCGACAATACCCCCCTTTTCCTCGATTCGTATGTTGGAGCAGCCAGCCATCCCGACCAGGCGGAAGCGATCAACATCCTGCCGGCAATTATCGGGGCTTCGCTTACCGGAATTGATAAGAGCAACCAGGGAGGATTGAATTACGTGGCTATGGCCAAAGATTTCTTCAACCTGGCAAACGGCCAGGATGTATATCTGAACGATTATTCCACCACCTCAGGTGACGACTGGTGGTACGATGTGATGCCGAATGTTTACTTCTACCAGTTAAAGTCACTCTATCCAGGTGCTGCTCCGGAATTCAGCTCCCAGTTTACGACCATTGCCGACCGCTGGCTTTATTGTGTGAATCAATTGGGTGGCAGTACTACTCCCTGGACTTTGCCAAACATGAACTACCGGGCTTTTAACCTGGCCACCGGCCTGCCCCTGAACACCAGCGTTCCGGAGCCCGAAACAGCCGGCAGCATCTCCTGGCTGCTTTACAATGCTTACCTCCAGACCGGGAATCGTCACTATTTCGAAGGCGCCCAACAGGCCATGGATTTTCTTACCGGTTTCCCTTCAAACCCTTCCTATGAACTTCAGCTGTCGTATGGAACACTTACAGCGGCCCGCATGAATGCCGTTGAGAAAACAAATTACCCCATGCAGAAGCTGCTTGACTGGTGTTTCGACCGTGGCAACCTGCGCGGATGGGGATCAATCGTGGGAACCTGGGGAGGGTACGACGTTTCAGGCCTGATCGGCGAAGCGAATGATGCCGGGGACGATTATGCCTTTGTGATGAACGGCTTCCAGCAGGCCGCTGCTCTTGCGCCACTCCCGAAATATGATAAACGCTACGCCCGCGATATTGCCAAATGGATACTTAATATAACCAACGCCAGCCGCTTGTTTTACTGGAATGCCCTGCCACAGCCGAACCAGGATTCCTATGCCTGGGCTTCGGCGAATGATCCGACGGCCTGCATTCCGCATGAATCGATGAAACAGCTGTTGTCGGGTAAAAGTCCCTTTGCCACCGGCGATGCTATTGGTGGTGGCTGGGCAGTAACTAACCTGTCGCTTTACAGTGGTTCCAGTGTAGGATACCTTGCTGCGGTTTCACAAACGACCAACATCCCCGAAATCCTCCGGATTGATCTGAATAAAACCGATTTTTATGGAGATAATTCCCTGGTTTCATACCTGTACTATAACCCGACCACAGCTGTTAAACTAGTCAGTGTTTCACTTCCGGCGGGAACATTCGGGGTGTATGATGCAATAACTGAGACTATATTAAATTCTTCTGCTTCCGGTACTTATCAGCTAACCATTCCGGCCGGAGAAGTACGGCTTATAAGGCTTTATACATCGGGGATCACACCTGCTGCAAGCAATGGCCGTTTATATGCCGGGACTGCCATCCTCGATTATCATTACCAATACGATTATTCGGAAAACCTCCGCATAAAAGCCCTTTCGACCGATCATAACCCGGTTATTATCAATTCTGTATTCACAGCCTGGTGCGAACCGGGAAATGCCAATCCCGGCGACCTGGTGCAGTTCAAATGGTACATGGATGATGTGTTGATTACCGGCCAGAACCAGTCACAGGTGCAGCTGACTGCGCCTGCAACTCCTTCACAGCTTGTGCTTAAATGCATTATATCTTTGAATGGACAAACCGCTGAAGATACAATTCATCTTCAGGTTGTTGAACATATTGTGACACCTCCTGTCGTAAATGGCATACAATCCGCTTCAAAATACACGGTCATTAACGATCAGAACACCTTTACCGCACTTGTCACTCCTGCGCCTGGTGAAATCCTGCAATATACCTGGACCGCTTCAACGGGAGTATTAAACCAGACCACCGGGAATTCAGTTTCCTGGCAGGCCCCGTCAACTCCGGGCGTAGGCTCCATCACCGTAACGGTTAGTAACCAGGACCTGCTGTCTACCACCATTTCCATCGGGGCGCTGGTTAAAGATACGAGCATTGCCGTCCAGGCTCCGCTCATCTGGTATCCTTTCGATACTGACAACCGCAACGCGGTTTCCAACCATTTTAATGCCACGGTGGTGGGAGCATCCAAAACAGCTGACCCAAGGGGAATGCCTTCACTTGCCTACAGGTTCACTTCAGGACAAAACATAATCTATACTGCGAATAATGACAGTCTGAATTTTGGTAATGCAGTTAGCCTGAGTTGCTGGGTGAAATGCGAACAGCTGGGATCGGAAAGGTTTATCATTTCTCACGGATCATGGCAGCAGCGATATAAATTATCCATTACACCCGAAGGCCGCATCCGCTGGACCGTGAAAACAAGCACCGGCGTTGCCGACCTTGATGGATCAGCACCTATAGAGCTGAACAGGTATTATCACATCACAGCTCTTTATACAGGCTATTCAATGGAACTTTACCTGGATGGAGTCCTGGATGCATTTAAAGCCTTCTCCGGCATCCTTCAGCCTTCAACCAAGCCTATTACCATCGGCAGGATGGACAATGTAGAAACGCTCTATGCCCTCCTGGGAAGCGTTGATGAAGTAAAGATCTGGGATAAGGAAATCTCTGTGCCCCAGGTTGAACATCTCAAAAACCAGTGGGCCACACCAATCGGTATTGCAGAAGATGACCTGGTCGTCCGAATCTATCCAAATCCAGCCAGGGATATTATTTATGTTGAATTCAACGGAATACTCCTGATGGAACACATAGTCTTGTTCACATTGGATGGAAAAAAGCTGAAAGATTGGGTGGTCAACAAGCAAAGTTTACGGATTGCACTTGAACTTCCCCCGGCTTCTGCCGGATTGCACCTTCTTCAGATCAACCTGAAAGATGGCAGGGTTATTACCCGAAAAATTGATATCAGCTGATTTCTGTTCATTGATCATTTACTTAGCTTAAATTCCATCGCATGTCACATCCGGTAAACAAGTCAGCAAAAGGCCTCCTGTTCCTTTTTTCATTAATAATCTGTTCAGGCTGTTTCGCACAGAAACTCTTCCTTAAAATTGCCGGTGACGCTCTGGCTGGCTTTCGTGTGGAAATATACAATGATGATAAACTTTTGGTTACCAATACCGAAGAATTCTCCCTGCAACTCTATAATCTTGACATGAGCACCTTTGCCAATATTACACATTGGACCGGAAAGGAATGGTCAGGAAATGAAAAGAATATCACGCTAAAAAGAGATTCTTACATCCAGGAATTTGATGCCAATTTGACCGTTGAGGTAACCTACCTGGTTGTTAATGCGAATGTTATCAAAAAGACAATTGAGTTAGTACAGCCTTCTATGCCTGGCATGTATTACATTCTGCAGGAAACGTCCAGGCCTGCTGAAAAAATTCAAAAATATGTGACTTTTGAATATGACAATTTCCCGGGCGGCTTCGTCCATGAAATGTTCCCGGCCGCGGGTTTTGTAACTCCCGATAATACTGTAGTCGGTTTTCTGACAGATGCAGGTTATAAAAACCAGTTTACCCGGAATACTCGCCGCCGCTTCAGTGGCCGTGGTGGCGGATTTGTCGGCATTCGCCGCTTACCTGACCCCAACCTGTATTCTGTTGCAAGCCTGTCGGAGAGAGCAATAAATAATGATTATATCAGGCAGACATTCGGTGAAATGGTTAACCTGGATGCAGGGACAGAGACCATCTTAAAAACAGACACGGCATTTCAGAAAGAAGGCAGTGCCGAAATTAAAAGTGAAAACGGGACGATTACAATTATTGGCCATCCGGGAGGAAGGGCCGGGATTGAATTTACTGCACCTTTCAGGGATCAGAAAGTCTATTCCATTTCATTCTGGTGTAAAGGAAATACAGGAGTGGCCGTAAAACTTTTCAGGGTCAGGAATGGGAAAAGGACGTTAGAACTGGAAGACGGTGTTAAGTACATCGATAATTTCCCTGCCGTCGAAAATGAATGGACACTTTTTAAAGGCAGCATCTTAGTGCCTTATATAGAGCATGACAGCGTTTCCATGTTTATCGGCTCACAATCGGGGAAAGAATGTAAACTGGAGATTAAAGACCTTCAGTTTGTCGAGCATCAGCCTCAGATTGAACCTTACAACCTGCTACCGCTGGGTGAAAAAGCGGTAAAAACCACCTATATTTTTGTTGAACCCTGGAAATCGCATCAGCAGTTTATGATCTCAGCCCAGTCGCGCCTTGCCGAAGGGAAAGGCTTTAAGGGATCGCTGATTGAGAAAATGCTTTACGCCAATTTTAACATGCTAACGTGGATTACCGATACAAGGGACTTTACACCTTTTAATGTGCCCAATATGAATTATGCCCCGGACATGTATAACCGGGATTCCTTTTTCAGTACGGTATCATCATACAACAAAGAACTGAATCTTTCCATCTGGGAACAATGGGGTAAAACGCAGACCCCCAAAGGAGCTATCGGCACCATTATTACACCGCTCATGGGTTCGGTAGAAGCCAAGGACAACGAAGCGACTATTGAGTGGTTGATCTGGGCAATGATGAACAAACGCCGTTTTGGGGTCACATTGCCACAGGAGCAAATTCAGAAAGCAGTTGATTATGTGTTAAACGAATATGATTCCGACCGGGATGGAAAATGCAAAGCCCATTTCTCCCTGAGCCAGATTGACATTGTTGATTTTAATCCGAAAACGGATCGCCTCTGCGTTAACCAGGGCATGCTGGCGATTGCATTGAGGACCATAAAGGAATTGGGTTTTGATATTTCAGAAGAATATGTCCTGAAATCCGAAGCTGAATACCGCAATTTCTATGATCCTGAAAGAAAACACCTGATATTCGACCGCAACTTTCCTGATATTATTAACCTTAACGACCTTGAGCCGGAATTCTTTTCCTTATGGCTGTTTAACAGACCATTACTGACTGATGAGATGGTAAAGAACCAGCTGGACCTGTTACCCATTCTGAATAAAGTTGCCAACTCACCCCACCCTGAATATGGGACTACGGCTCCAATCCTGATACGCTTAACCAGGGAAGCACCTGGATATGCTTACCTGACGGGTGATTATCAGCCATTTGAAAAATTTGGCCAGGAGAATTACAGTAATGGTCAGAATGACGGTCAATATTATAACGGTGGCAGCTGGTTCAGGGCTGAATATACCGCTTATGTGGTTGGGTTAAAACATGGCTGGAAAAAGGCAAATGCCTTGATGGAAAACCGGGTATGGGCTGAGATTTACCTCAATCCTAAATGGCCGTTCAGCAAGGAATTCATACCCACAAAATGGACAACAACCGATACATGGTGGCCTTCCACCCGCGGGTTGTGCTGGAATATTTTTATCCTGATGGCTGACGAAGTAGCTGGATTACGCACTCCTGATATGGATCCGGATTATAAAGCACAATAATTTTGAAAGGAATGGGTCGCGCGAAGACACCGAGGACGCAAAGAAATGGTGATTTAGTGAATAGAAACATTTTGATAAAATCCAGGCTATTTATCCAACAATAAATTTTTGAAAATATTATTATTACAAACAGGTATCGCAAATTGCGACTCCTTAGTTAGAAAATTATGACTGATAATCAGGACAGTTTAATTATACCGGATGATGTAATTAAAGATAAGATATATTTATTGCGCGGTCAGAAAGTTATGTTAGATAAAGATCTCGCAGTATTATATGGTGTAAAATCGATCCGTTTGCGAGAACAAGTTAAAAGGAATGAAGATCGTTTCCCGGATCGGTTTATGTTTCGACTTACTGAAGATGAAGTTCATCTTATGGTATAGCAAAATGCGATACCTTCAAAGCAACATTTAGGTGGGTCTCTTCCATATGCCTTTACTGAACATGGGGTATTAATGCTTGCTAATGTTCTGAAAAGCAAGCGGGCAATACAGATGAGTGTACGCACAATTGAAGTCTTCGTTAAGCTTCGCGAATTACTTATAACCCAGAAGGACATTCTTTTTAAATTGGAGCAGTTCGAGAAACAAATGGTTCAGAATAGCGAAGACATTCAAATGATATTCAGAGTCCTGAAAGAGTTATTGAATCCTATTCAGGAACCAATGAAAGAAATCGGTTACAAACGAAAGGAAGAATTATAACCTCATTTCCGGAATTTCTCCTTTCACAATTAACCTTCCCTCTGTAGCCTTCCTGATTTCCTCAACCGAAACACCTGGCGCCCTTTCAAGTAAAAGGAATCCATCATCAGTAACTTCAAGCACGGCCAGGTCGCTTACGATTTTCTTTACACAGCGAACTCCGGTGAGAGGCAGTGTACATTCTTTCAGTAATTTGGATTGTCCGTCTTTACTGCAATGCTGCATAGCCACAACGATGTTTTTAGCAGATGCAACCAGGTCCATGGCTCCTCCCATACCTTTTACCATTTTACCGGGGACTTTCCAACTGGCAATGTCTCCCAGGTCGGTAACTTCAAAAGCACCTAATACAGTAAGATCCACATGCCCGCCTCGGATCATGGCAAAACTGGTTGAAGAGTCGAAAAATGCAGCCCCCGGAAGAACTGTAACGGTCTGCTTCCCGGCATTAATCAGATCTGCATCGGCTTTCCCTTTTTCAGGAAACTCTCCCATGCCCAATATACCATTTTCTGATTGCAAAATTACTTCAATGCCTGCAGGAATGTAATTAGCCACCAGGGTGGGAATGCCAATCCCAAGGTTGACATAGTAACCATCCTGGAGTTCCTGTGCGATGCGTTGGGCGATTTGTTCTTTAGTCAGGGCCATTTTTAATTGTTGATTTCGGATGTCGGATTTTAGATTTATTGCATCAACGGATAACGTGAATGATTTCCGGAATTCAAAATCAATTCGAAATCCGAAATCGTAAATTTCTATTTTTCAGTCAGCCGCTCAATCCTCTTCTCATAACCACCCCCCTGGAAAATCCGTTGCACAAAAATTCCGGGAGTATGTATCTGATCAGGATCGAGTTCGCCTGCCGGAACCAGTTCCTCAACTTCAGCTATAGTAATTTTCCCTGCCATAGCCATAGATTGATTAAAGTTGTTGGCGGTATGGCGATAGATGAGATTGCCATGCGTGTCTCCCTTCCAGGCTTTCACGATAGCAAAATCGGCTGTCAGAGCCATTTCCAGGAGATGAGGTTTCCCATTAAAATCACGTATTTCTTTACCTTCGGCCACTTCGGTTCCGTAACCCGCCGGGACAAAAAATGCAGGAATACCGGCACCCCCGGCTCGACATCGCTCAGCCAGAGTTCCCTGAGGAATAAGATCAACCAGCAGTTCACCGTTCAGGAGCTGCCGTTCAAACTCAGCGTTTTCACCCACATAGGAGGAAATCATCTTATGGATCTGCCTGTTCTTCAGCAGCAATCCCAACCCGAAATCATCCACCCCTGCATTGTTGGAGATACAGGTCAGTCTCTTCACACCACTGGAAACCAGGGCTGAAATAGTATTCTCGGGGATGCCGCAAAGCCCGAAACCACCCACCATCAGTGTCATACCATCCGTTATACCTTGAATTGCCTCCCGGGCATTTTTTACTACCTTATTCATAT
>JANXXZ010000246.1 GCA_025350385.1 Bacteroidales bacterium | reverse complement strand
TGGATTGAGTGTCGTGGTTCGATTAAACTTAAAGGACTATCAAAAAGGCATCAAAATACAGATAGCAGATTTAACTGGAAATCAAATTAGTCACCATCCAGAAATCCCGGAATTAAACTACAGAATTTATGCTTAGATTTGGGGAAGTTATTTTTAACGTTTTACTTATGGGGATTTTGAAAGGGAAAACAGCGATCAAAATTTTTAAAAGTTATCCACAATTGAAAAAGAAATTTTATTGGGGTAATCATTTCTGGGCGAGAGGATATTGTGTTGACACAATTGGTCTAGATGAGGATAAAATCAAGAAGTATGTGGAGTATCAAGAAAATCAAGAACGATTAGAAGAGCAACAAGAGCTCGACTTTGGCCCCTTATAGGGGCTTTTAAGTCCACCTTCTTAGAGGGCGGATTCTTTAATTGATTTGTTCAAAATAGTCATATTCTAGAATTGCAGGTAAATTGGCATTACTTGCTCTGAACATTTAATCTGGTAAAATATAAACAAGAATATCAGGAAGATAATAATGAAACCAACGATATTTAATTTCTCGATTTTAACTACAACAGTGTCGCAAATTGATTGAGGTACAAAATGCAATGCAAATCCCAGCAACATCATTAGGAAAACTGTCTTGTAACCACTAAGTAAAATCAGATAGGCTCCCCAATCAAAATTTGTTCCTATCTGCCTGATTATTACTAGTGAATCATTTACAGAAGAAGCCCTGAAGAATATCCAACAAAAGCAAACCAGGTGAAAAGTGAAAATAATTCCAACAATCTTTCCTAACCTGGTTTTTTTGATTGATTTAAATATTGACATTCTTGCTTTATCTATGGCCAGTGCAATACCATGCATTCCACCCCAGATTACAAAATTCCAGCTGGCACCATGCCATAGGCCACCCAAAAGCATGGTAACAGCAAGGTTAATGTATTGTCTTACTTTTCCTTTTCTGTTTCCGCCAAGAGAAATATAAAGATAATCACGCAACCAGCTGGATAAGGATATATGCCATTTTCTCCAGAATTCCGTAATACTGGAACTTTGATAAGGCGAATTAAAGTTAATGTTGACAGTAAAACCCATCCATCTGGCCAATCCGATTGCAACATCTGAATACCCTGAAAAGTCACAGTAAATTAGCAATGCATAGCCATAAGTTGCCAGAAGGCATTCAAGACCGGTGTGTTTTAAAGGGTCATCAAAAATGTAACTTACGAAATTGACATTGATGTAATCGGAAATCACCAGTTTTTTAAATAAACCTGTTACAATGAGGAAAAAGCCAAGCGAAAAATCGTGCTGACTTACAGTATATTCTTTCCTTATTTGGGGAATAAAATCTGAAGCTCTGACAATAGGTCCCATAACTAGTTTTGGAAAAAACGAAAGGAAGAACAGGTAATCCAGGAAACTCTTCACCGGTTTAAAATGTCCCCTGTAAACATCGATGGTATAACTCAGATTTTCGAAAGTGTAAAATGAAATTCCTATTGGTAACAGAAGATTGAGTGGGCTGATTGTAACAAAGCGAAGATCGTTTATAATGGAAATGAAAAAATTGGTATATTTGAAATAAAATAACAATCCAAGATTAAGCACCAGGCTGAGAATTAGAAGAACTGTTTTTGATGTGCGTTGCTGTTGCCTGTATATCAAATTGGAAATGATAAAATCAATTACAGCAGAAATAAGGATAAGAGAAACATACCAACCGCATGCTTTATAGAAAAAATATAGAGAGAAAAGTGTAAAAAAACCAATCCGCATTCTTCGGTTTTTCCTCACTGAATAGTAAATGAGGATAAAGAAGAATAAGAAATACACGAAGAAACCCGAATTAAAAAGCAACGGATTCTTCGGATCATATAGAAGCTGATCCTTTAACCTGTCAAATAATTCGATCATTCATTTTGTTTTCGTGGGTCAGTGATTGCATTCATGACGGCATTCATGAGCAATTTAGCTTCCAATCTATAACCTATTTTGGTCAGATGAATCATATCTCCCTGTGCAAAACCTTGTTTATTCCATTTGCGAATGGATTCTTCTCCTCCCATCACAGGATAGAAATTCCAAACGGCAACATCCATTTTTGCTGGGATCTCATTGTAATACTCAATTACATCTACCAGGTAATCATTTATTTCAAAATGAACAACCTTCCTGTATCTTCGTTTCTTTTTTGAAATTCTTATCCTCTTAATATTTTTTTTTAGTCCGTCACCAGGTGTGGTTATAATAATGTCACAGTCGGGTGCGTCATGAAATATCTTTTCAATAAGCAATTCCTGGTAAAAAACTATCGTATCCATCCTCACATGGTTATATGCTTCATTTGTTCCGAGTGAAACTATAACTAGGTCAGGATTAAAGTGCTGAACTACTGTGTCATTATAGACTGTTTGCAGGATTGTTTTGGCCATAGCCCCGTTTTTCGCCATTACCATTAATTTGACTACTGATGAATCGGAGTCATGAACAATCACTTTTGCAGTATAACTCCTTATTATGGAATCAAACAGCATAGCAAAAGTTTCCGCATAAAATCCTGATTTAACATGGGAATCGCCGATGTGAAGAATACGGAAAGGTCGGGTGACACTGTCTTTAATGGAATTATAATATTGCTTCAGGTGCTGAAGAGCTGAGTCATTTTCAATATAATTATAATCATAATTAATAGGCAGGTTTACAGTATCCGGCAGTTGTGCATCAGCGAGTGCGCGATACATTAACATACCTAGCAATAGGTTGAATTTGAGAACGAGAAGCAGCTTCTGGGTCATACACTTGCATTAATTTTTCGAAAAATATCCTAGCGACTTGTGCTGCACCTTTATGGGTAAGGTGCGTGTAATCTAGATTTGCTAAAGGAGGATTGGAATTCACCCATTTAATTATCGAATTCCTTCCGCCCATTGCATTGTATAAACTCCAGAAATTCGTTTGTGTTTCCAGTGCTATTTGATTTTGTACCTCAATTAACGGAAGAACACCTTTTTGGGTAAGATATTCACCATCATAACGGGCAGCTTTATCTGCTGAGCCGACAATTAAAATACTGGTTTTTGGGAAAGCTTGTTTTATTGAGTTTACAGCGTTTTTCATTGGTTTTTCATACCATTTGAAGTCGGTAAGATCAGGTTTAAATAATAGATTTGGCCCGTATTGAATAATAATTAGATCATAAGGATGTGATGAATTAATGCTCAAAAACATACTGACAGGAATTCGTTGTAATTCTATTCCGCTTATTCCGCGGAACGAAAGATTGTCGACAAATATTCCCTTATTGCTCTCAAAAGAAAATCCATAAAGAGTGTTGTTCCCACCACCAAAGGAGGCTCGTATATTAATTTGGTTGGCCGCAACCAATTGACTGTTAAATGACTCAATATTATTGAACTTGAAAACTGAATCATTCACAGTGAAATGAGAAGTGCTGTCAGTTTTTCCATAAAGTAGATAACATTCATCGAAGTTATCAAGATGTGAATATTTTACCACTGAGTAATAGACTGATGAGTTATCAGTTGGATGAAAAGCATGTCCTGAGATGAATAGATTACTTCCTTGGGGACTCTGGCTATTAAGGAAATTATTTTCTTTCCAATTTTCACTAAAAGTATGTATAACTGATTGTCTGAACCCTGCCACAACTGAAGTGATAGGAACGAATCCAACTCCTCTCCCTCCAAAATAATCCTGCAACAATTTTCGCAAATCCTGCGTTACAAGGTCCCCTTCAATCATTGAATCACCGAAATAACCGATTCTGACTTTTTTTCTCTTTCCATCCCGCAAATCTTGTAAAGCTTTCACGAATGCCTTCAAAGTTGCGTCGCCTTCGTAGCCTATTATTCGATCAGTTAATCGGTAATCAGGAAGTTGAAACAGCGAATCGTTTTTACTTACAATTGGTGAATTTGCAACTAATGCATGTTCGGATACGGCTTTGGGAAGCAGTTCGCTGATAATATTGATATTCTTGAATTGAATTCCAAACACAGAAAAGGAATTCCCTAGAAATGAGAGCAATAAGACTGAAAAAAAAGCGATCAGGATAAAATAGAAAGGTTTGGAATTGGCTGACATTGTGATAAATAATAGGAGCTAATGAAGTTGCAAAGATACTCAAAATGAAGAGCCCCCTTTAACTCAACCCTCAGATGATAGGAGTATAAAATGGAGGTGATTTCTGAGCTTCAGATTACTGTATTAAATGCAGGATACCTGAAACTATTTTTATATTCTACCTCAGTTTCACGTGAACAAATATGGAGTATTTCGATATGATTTTGATGATTTATTAAACTATAAATTATTTAACATGAAGAGTAGATTGAAAGTATTTTAAATACAGTCGTGTAAACACTATTCATAATTAGTCTTAATAGGCAATTCATAATATAATATTGAGAAATTGTGAATATATTAGCGTCTGAAGGTTTGACTATAAAATGTTTATCTTTGTATTATGTTACAAAGATTTCAGGCATTTGTTCACCAAAACCAGTTGTTTAGCAAGGATCAAACATTATTGCTCGCGATTAGTGGAGGTATTGATTCAGTAGTAATGTGTGAACTTATGCGTCAGGCTGGTTTTGGTTTTGCAATCGCACATTGCAATTTTTCAATGAGGGGCGATGAATCAGAAGAAGATGAAGCATTTGTGTGCAAATTGGCTATGGCGATGAATGTGCCTTTACATATCAAGCAGTTCGATACGTCATATTATGCCCAAAAGCAAGGCTTATCTATTCAAATGGCAGCACGAGATCTCCGATATGCCTGGTTTGACGAATTGCTTGATCAGTTCAAATATAAATACGTGGCAAATGCCCACCATCTTGACGATCAGGCTGAAACTTTCTTTATCAATTTATTAAGAGGCACGGGACTGAGCGGATTACATGGTATTTTGCCTAAACAAGGCAGGGTTATCCGGCCCATGTTATTTGCAACCCGTGATGAGATAATTGAGTTTGCTCACATAGAAGGTTTACAATGGCGTGAAGATTCATCAAACCAGAGCAAAAAATACCTTCGTAACCGTCTTCGTCTCGAGTTGATGCCAGTATTAAAAAAAATTGATCCTTCTTTCAGCCAGAGTTTGAATAATACAGTTCGAATTTTACGCGAAACAGAAACAATTTACCGGCAAAAAATTGAAGAAGGCAAAGCGGACCTTCTGGAGAAAAGTAATAATGGTGTCCGTATTCTGATCAGTTGGCTGGAGGAATTCTATCCCATAGAGACCTGGCTTTTTGAATTACTTCGACCGTATAATTTTTCTTATATTGTAGTCGAAGAGATTGTTAATTCACTTGGTAACATATCAGGGAAGATGTTTTTTTCTTCCACTCATCGGTTACTCCGCGATCGTGATTATCTGATCATTGAATCACTAGATGAAATCGCCGGCAAAGTTGAGGAGCCAATTGTTGCTTTTTCTACTTCCGAAAATAATGTTGTAGTTCTTCCGGTCCCTTTAACATTTAGCATCATTGATTATTCTGACTTTAATATTCCTGCAGGTCCAGCAATTGCTTGTTTTGATGTTGAGAAACTGCAGTTTCCATTACATTTGCGCCATTGGCGCCAAGGAGACTATTTTTTTCCGTTTGGAAGCAAAGGAAGGAAAAAACTCAGCGATTTTTTTGTGGATAATAAATTATCAATTGATGAAAAGGAGCGAATATGGTTGTTAACCTCCGGTGATGACATAATCTGGGTAACAGGAATGCGTTCCGATCACCGGTATCGTCTTACTGATTCAACTGAAAAAGTTCTGATTGTTGAATTAGAATTGCCTACTCCACCTTCGGAATGCTTTCTTGGATTTTAGTTATAAATTAGAAGTGTTCGTATTTCTGAAAGTTTGGAAGGATATTACTCACTGCGTTTAACAATTGATATTGACAATTTCAAATAGTGAATTATTTCATATGCCGTTTATTACCGGATAAAAAAATATAAGATCAGTTAATTACATCATACCTTCACATCCTTTATAAATGTGTTGTTCAATCCTTTTGATACGGTCATTATTTCACTTTCTATATATTGGTATAACCTCACATTCATTTCCACTGATTGTTAGAGTCTGTTTCTCATAGGTAAATGTTGCTTAAAATCGCTTTTCCTCTGTATCATGATAATTTATAAATTTGCCTTTGCAAAATAGTAGCTAAAGTAAACCATCCTTTATAATTCCTTAACCTAATGATGCTCAAGTCGCTCAGTAACAAAAAGTGGATACTGCTCTTTCTAATGCTTTCTATTACCGGATTATCAGTTTCAACTGCCCAGATATTAAAACCTGTAAAATGGTCATTCAAAGTAAACAGGCTTAATGATACTGAAGCTGAATTGCAGTTTATTGCTAATATAGATAAGAATTGGCACGTTTATTCTCAATATGTGCCGGATGGAGGCCCCAGACCCACGGTTTTTACAATCGATAAAAGTCAGGGATTTCAACTTATTGGCAAGGTCCAGGAACCGAAGCCAATTGAGGAGTATGATCCTAATTTCGAAATGAGAGTAAAGTACTTCGCATTAAAAGCAGTCTTCAAACAAAAGATAAAGATTATAACTGATAAGCCTTTAAAAGTAACGGGTGTTTTAGAGTTTATGTGTTGTGATGATCACCAGTGCCTTCCTCCAACTGAGGTCCCATTTTCTTTTACGATGGATGGTGCAAAGGAACTGGCTAAAGCAACATTGGCAAAAGATACTGTTGTTGCGCAGGTCCCTGTTAGCAATGGAACAATGAATGCATCCGACTCCACAAAGAAGAGTATATCGTCTGTTGCAACTGTAAAAAGTTCAGAATCATCAGGATTTGATGGAAAAAATTCTACATTGTGGTGGTTTTTCTTACAGGCATTTGGCTGGGGATTACTTGCAATCCTTACTCCCTGTGTATTTCCTATGATTCCGATGACAGTTTCGTATTTCATGAAGAGCGGATCAAAGGGGAAAGTTCAGGCGGTTGTTTATGGGTTATCTATAATAACTATTTATGTAATTTTTGGAGTGCTGATATCTGTTCTGTTCGGCGCTGACTTTGGTAACATGTTAAGTACCCATTGGATACCAAATATGTTATTCTTTGTCATCTTCATCGTTTTTGCAGCTTCCTTCTTTGGATATTTTGAGATCACTATGCCAAGTTGGCTTGTGAATAAGAGCGTCCAGAACGAAGAAAAAGGCGGGATAATGGGAACTATCTTTATGGCACTGACATTGGTGTTGGTCTCATTTTCATGCACAGGACCTATCGTTGGAACTGTTGTTGTTCAGGCAGTTGGTGGACAGGTGTTAAAGCCTGTAATCGGAATGCTTGGTTTCTCGCTGGCATTTGCTATTCCATTTACACTTTTTGCTTTCTTCCCCCAATGGCTTAATAAGATGCCAAAATCAGGCGGATGGCTTAATTCTGTGAAAGTAGTACTTGGTTTTATTGAATTGGCTTTTGCATTAAAATTCCTGAATGTACCTGATCAAACCTATCATTGGGGAATTCTCGATCGTGAAATTTACCTTGGATTGTGGATTGTGATTTTTGCAATGTTGGGCTTTTATTTGCTGGGAAAGATAAAATTTCCTCACGATAGTGATTATCCTGTGGTAAAATCCTTTCCAAGGTTGATGCTGATAATTGCTACGTTTGCCTTTGTTGTATACTTGATTCCCGGATTATGGGGTGCCCCTTTGAAAGGGATTTCCGGTTGGCTGCCGCCGCCTGAAACTCAGGACTTTGATGTGAATGCCATTGTCCGCGATAACAATGGGGGTGGAGGTTCAGCCCAAAAGAGTGGTAACTTAACGGAAGCTCCGAAATATGCCAGTCTATTAAAACTACCCCATGGATTACAGGGATATTTTGACTATCATCAGGCGCTAAAAGTCTCGAAAGAGTTGAAAAAACCAGTATTTGTTGATTTTACAGGTCATGGTTGTACAAATTGCCGTGAAATGGAAAACCGTGTCTGGAGCGATCCAAAGGTATTAAAACGTTTACGTGAGAACTTTGTAATAGTAGCGCTCTATGTGGACGATAAAACAATAGAGTTACCCAAAGAAGAATGGTATACGAATAAAGATGGTCGTGAGGTGAGGCTTTTAGGAAAAAAGAATACAGAGATACAGATTAATCAGTTCGATGCAAATGCACAACCGTTTTATGTAATTCTTGATTCTGAAGGAAACAGGCTTATCCTCCCAAGAGCTTATGATTTGAATATTGATGCTTTTGTAAAGTTCCTCGATGATGGAGTAACTGCGTATAATAAAAAAATATCGGAAAAATAAAGAATAATATTTCATTGTAAATGATGGCCTGACAGGTTTTTATAAATTGTCGGGCCATTTTATTTTGTTTGGGTAAATTGTATTGAACACTTTTTTTCGAAAATATTTTGATTCTGGCACGCTGGTTGTAAAAAGTTTATAACATAACAGCTAAACTAGCTATTATCAAAGAGATTCAATAATATCACTTAATCCTTACTGCCATGAAAAAAATAATATTTATTCTGACCCTCATGCTGGCTATTTCAACAATTAGCAATGCTCAAAGATACAGCAACAGGCATGTGTCTATTTCAGTCCAGACATTTTACGACGAATTATCACCTTATGGCGATTGGATTCGTACTGCCGATTATGGCTATATATGGCGACCATATTTTGATAACCCCGAAGCTTTTAGGCCATATTCCTCAAATGGAAACTGGGCAAATACTGAATACGGCTGGACCTGGATTTCGGATTACCCATGGGGTTGGGCAACATTCCATTATGGACGTTGGACTTTTGACGATTACCTTGGGTGGATGTGGATCCCAGGATATAAATGGGCACCTGCATGGGTTACCTGGGGTTCATATGATGATAACTGGGGTTGGGCACCATTAGGCCCTGAAATTAATGTAAGTATAAACTTTAATTGGCATGCCCCTGATTTCTGGTGGACTTTTGTTCCCTGCCGTCACTTCTATTCGGATAACTGGCATTCATATATCTACGACAGACCAGTTTATGTA
Organism: Bacteroidales bacterium; assembly: GCA_025350385.1. Lineage (GTDB taxonomy): Bacteria > Bacteroidota > Bacteroidia > Bacteroidales > UBA4417 > UBA4417. The sequence continues at coordinate 1,666 of JANXXZ010000246.1, read as the reverse complement.
AATAATATAACTTACATTACCAATATATATAATGGTGATAATAATCATCGGAGGAACTATAACTCCTGGTTTTATGGTCCCCGGGTAAATGAAGTTGAAAGAAATGCTAATACAAGAGTTCGCCAGATGAGGGTTGTGGATAATGACAGGCCTGATAACATGCGAGTGAGCAACGATGAGGTTAGAGTTTATCGTCCTAGTATTGAACAGACAAGGGATGATTCCAGACCTAATGAAAGTAGAAATATTGAAAATACTCGCACAGGAAGCCGGATACAACAGCGCGATGCCCGGTCAATTGATCCTGGAATGAACAGAAGCAGGGAAACCAGAACGGAAACCCGCCCAGTAATCCAGCCTGAACGTGAAAGGAATATTGCTGAACCCAGAGTTCAACCCGGTAGAGAAAAATCCCCAAATGAAGGATCAATCAGAAATAATGACAGAAATCGTTCCTCAGATCCAAAGCGGGAAGTATCGACTCCTGAAAGCAGACCTTCAAGGCAGATCAATCCTGCTAATGAGAATGTCAGACGTTCAGAGTCTAAGGATGTAAATATTCAACGATCTGAACCTGCAAGAAATGAAAACGGGAATATTAATAATCGCAGAAACGAACCCAGACAAACACCCGAAGTTCAACGTAACCGCAAACAGGATTCTCCCTCTGCAAGTCCTTCAAATAATACTCAGCCAAGCAAAAGGGAGATTAGAAAGGAAAACAAGCTGAAAGAAAAAAGCCGGAATACAGAAACCGGAAAACCTGCCAAAAGTGAATCAAATGGAAACCGTCGCAAGTAAATCATGAATTAGTAGAATTCAGAACGGATGAAAGCTGATGCTTTCATCCGTTTTCATTTGTTATAATTATTATGGTTAATACAGGATATTATATTACCATCGGATAATAGAAGTCAACGTCAACACTTCTGGATATCAAAACATTTTCATACATTTGAGGATGCATTTCATGCCAAGAATATTTCTCTATCATTAAAACCAATTAAACTTAGAAAGTATGTTTGGAGCGCATTTTCATTTGCTGGTAAATCATTTCCCGATAGTAGGGACTATTATAGGTATGCTTATTCTGCTTGCAGGAATTATTCTTAAGAATATTACTGTTAAGCAAACTGGTCTCGGAACATTGATCTTTGCTGCGCTGAGTTCATCTGTTGCTCTTTTTACCGGCGATCCTGCAGGTGACGCTGTGAAAGGATTACCAGGAGTCATGGAATCAATGATTGATCATCATGAAAACATTGCTTACTCATCGCTTTGGGTATTAGTACCAATGGGTCTGCTTGCCGCTCTTGCGTTTTACAGCTTATGGAAGAAAGAGCGATCAGGGAATACGCTGACATTAATTACATTTTTCATTTCATTGTTTGCTGTCGGTATGATGTCGTGGGTTGGGCTAACCGGTGGAGAAATAAGGCATACAGAAATCCGGAACCCATCAGCTGACATATCGCCGGCCGGGCAAGAAGCACCGTCTGAAAACAAGGATACAGATTAAATATTTTGGCTAAGTTCTAATATTTACAGCATTTTCCTTAAAAAGTCTGAACAACTCATAAGCCTGGGCTGATGCCAATATGTTTATCAGCCACATCTTGATGGTTGTTTTAGTTCCTGATAGTTTCCCGGCATAGGCAAACCAATT
>JANXXZ010000244.1 GCA_025350385.1 Bacteroidales bacterium | reverse complement strand
CTCCGCCTCCAAAGCCGCCGAAACCACCGCCACCACCTCCGCTGCTTCCGCCTCCGCCGCCCCAGTTGCCACCACCAATACCTCCTAATAATAATGGCCACAACAGTGCCGAAGAAGATGATCTGCTGCTGATATTCCGGTTATTACGCCCGCCTCGTGTGAAAAAGAAAAATGCTATTATGAATAAGATGATTACTATAACTATTCCAGGGCTGCCTTTTTTATTCCGTCCATAATTGGAGGCCTTGAATTCGCCTGAAGTGAACTTAAAAATGGTGTTAACGGCAGCGTCAATGCCTCCGTAATAGTCATTCTGTTTGAACCGGGGTATCATTTCATTGTTCATAATGTCCCAGGCTGTGGCATCAGGAATAGTTGGCTCAATTCCATACCCGGGAGCAATAAAGGCTTCCCCTCTTTCATAGGCTGTTTTCGGTTTGATAAGGATGACGATACCATTATTAAATTTTGCCCCGCCTACTCCCCATTTCTGTCCAAGTCGCTGAGTGTAATCAGCAGGATCATAACCGGCAAGGGACGAAACGGTAACAACTGCAATCTGGGTAGATGTTGAGTCATTAAATGCTACCAGTTTCTGCTCCAGGGTCTGAACCTGTTCCGGTGTTAAAATCCGGGCAAAATCATTTACCAGCCTCGGAGGATTCGGAGGTGCCGGAATACTGTCCTGGGCAGACAAAAAGCCTGTTTGGATGAATATGAGGAGGGAAATGAGGAATATTGACTTGGTAAGTTGGCGGGCTGGCATGAGAAAAACGATTAGATGATTGCTTTACGGTTCCCGATAGGGTTTATCTGTTTCAACTGGAACTAAATGTGGACTTCACGTTGAATGAAAGGCCGATTAAAATAAACTATGATTCGTCACCAAAAGATACATCATCGGGTAATTCGTTCACATCTCCTTTAGTGTAAGGGAAGTATTGCTTTAACTTATGGCCTGTTTCCAGGATGGCTTCTGAGAGTCCTTCCGTAAATTTTTCTTCACGAAAATAATCAAGCATCCTGGATTTGATTCTTTCCCAATAATCTTTCCCGACAACCTCATTGATTCCGCTGTCGCCAATGATCGCAAATTTGCGGTTTTGTATTGCCAGGTATATGAGCACACCGTTCCGGAGCTGAGTTTCGCTCATCTTCAGAACCTTGAATACCTTAGCAGCCCGGTCAAGCACATCACCCGGGCAATTGTTTTCAACATGCACCCTGATCTCACCCGAGGTATCCAGCTCGGCATTCAGGATGGCCTGCTTTATTTCGTCAAGCTGTTCGGGGGTAAAAAAATTACGGGCTGATTTGGGCATATCTCTGTTCTTATGGTTTGTAAAGATAGATTTGATATAGATAGTGTAGGTTTAGTGTTTTCCAAACTAAGTTCCAAGTACCAGGTTCAGCGTGCCAACTATTTAATTCAATTGTTTTTATGTCAGGCACTGCTATTATTTTTTGTAAAACAATAATTTTGATCTTGCATCGGCACCTGGCACCTGGAACGTTCCCCTTGTTTCCGGATTACCCGAAAAGCTTTGCCCTTTTTATCAGTTTATTGCTTAAAAATTAACTTTAGGAGCAGTATCAGCGCCGGCTTGGGCCTGGAAATATGGTTTCTTCTCGAATCCAAACATACCGGCAATAATGTTCGTAGGGAATTTCCGCAGTTTTGTATCGTATTGCTGCACTGCATCATTAAAGTTACGACGTTCCACGTTGATCCGGTTTTCCGTTCCTTCGAGCTGAGCCTGCAGTTGCAGGAAGTTCTGGTTAGCCTTCAGATCAGGATATTTTTCCACCACAACCATTAACCTCGAAAGGGATGATCCCAACTCGTCCTGTGCTTTCTGGAACTGGGCAAGCGTATTTTCGTTCAGTTTGGCAGGGTCAATATTGATAGTTGGTTTAGTAGCATTGGCACGCTGCTCAATAACCTTTATGAGTGTCTGCTGCTCAAAATTTGCATATCCTTTAACGGTGCTCACCAGGTTGGGGATAAGGTCAGCGCGACGTTGGTATGCGCCCTGCACGTCTGCCCAGCTCTTATTTACCGTTTCTTCTCCTGTTACCAGGCCATTATAGGTGCCTTTTAGTGATGAGTAGATAACTATTACAACAAGGACAACGATTCCGATTATGATCCATGATTTTTTCATGTGGTTCTGATTTAGTTGGATTTATTGGTTTAACAATGTAAAGTTCGGTTAATTATTTGATAATGTGGCTAAGTTCTAATATTTACAGCATTTTCCTTAAAAAGTCTGAACAACTCATAAGCCTGGGCTGATGCCAATATGTTTATCAGCCACATCTTGATGGTTGTTTTAGTTCCTGATAGTTTCCCGGCATAGGCAAACCAATT
>JANXXZ010000212.1 GCA_025350385.1 Bacteroidales bacterium | reverse complement strand
CTTCCAGAAAAGAGCACCATCAGTGCTTTGTACGATGCGTGCGGATAAAAGATTGCCTGGATGCGGTTGAAGGCTTATACCTGCTGCCCCATCACCTTTACCTTTCGCACCGTGACACATAACGCAGAACTTTGTGAACAGAACGGCCCCTGCTTTCACCGAATTCGGATCATTCAATGATGGATTCAACACCTTGTCAGCATCCTTTGGAGCATTCCATGTACCGGGTTGCTGCAAGCTAAGGATTAACATTACTATCATCACGATTACAGTCTTCATACATTTAGGATAAAATCTCTTAATTCATAAAATTACACAATTGATATGCTTAAGTCAAGAATTAAATTTCTAAAACAAACCTGGTCTAAATACCTGGTAATTTTTAACGATTCATAAATCTGGCCGGAATTCAATTGTTTAAGACAAATCAGTGATATAAACGAAGTTTTGAAACAAAATTTCTAGAATTCCAACTTCCATTAAACAAAGCGTATGAAGATATGTTTTATAATCTAAATCTAAAAACATGAACTCAATAACAAATAACATAAAACTCCATCCCGTTGTGGTTCCGGTACTGCTATTTTTGCTTTGTTTCTTCAGCAGTTGCAGTAAATCAAATGACGGCAATACACCTTATGGAACTCCGGGAGTGAATGAAGTCTGGATTCAGGGTTCAGCTTATAATCCTGCAACAAAAACAGTAGCAGTAAATACTACAGTAACCTGGACCAATAAAGACAGTTTTGCCCACACTGTTACAAGTGATTCTGTAGGTTTTGACAGCGGCAACCTGCCAGGAAGCAGCACCTTTAATCATACATTTACTGCCAAAGGGACTTACAAATATCATTGTGCCATACATACAATGATGACTGGAAAAATTATCGTACAGTAATTAAAAACAGGATGCTAGCTTTCCTAAGGCTTGTTTGTTAATCCTGGTTTTTATCAGCAAACCTGTATGAATTTGAAACCTATCAGAATATGTTTGTAGTAAATTAATTACCTAAATTATGGATAAAGAACAGGGAACCAAAGAAAATCCATGGAAATTGCTGACTCCACCAAATACATCGGAGTACGAGATGTATAAAGATATTAAAGATGGAAAAGAAGTAATAGTATGTGTAGTAGGTAAAACAACCTTGCTATATGATCACCAATGTATTGCCGACCTGAACACAATGCTTACAAAACATGGCGACTGGATGGAACTTGGCAGCGCTGACGAACAGAAACCGGCAAAAGAAGGAACAGTAGAAGCCTGGGGACGATCGGCAAAGAACCCAGTTGGAGGCTGGTATGGGCTGAAGAAAGGACTTCGCGGACGGTTTGGGATGTATATTCCGCCTTTGATGGAAAAACTAGGATTGGCCGAGTTGACACATGATGCCAAAGGGAATAAAATAAGAGTAAAATAATTCAATAGCGAATTTCCTGCAAAATTTAGTTTTCCTCTAAAATGACCGGCTAATATTAAAAGAGACTATACTCATGTCTGAGATAGTCTCTTTTTTTTAGTTTGAAATCCATTTGTAACAATCGAAAATGTTGCAAGAAATATCTGATATTGATCCTTTCTTGCTTTATCGGGTATCGTAGATTTTATTGAAGAAGAATTTTTTTCATCTCGCTCCAATCGGGAGTAAAAGCCTTCAACACATAAATTCCTTTGGGACAGGATGAAAGATCAATGGTAGTTTTTTGTCCGTCCCAATTCAGATGTCTCACTGCCTGCCCGGTTACATCAAAAACAATAATGCTTGCGTTTATTAATGACACCGGCTTTAAAAGTGAGACCTCAAATGATCCGAGGGTAGGATTCGGGAAAACACTGAGAGCCTGCATTGATGGAATTGTTTCTTCCCTGCCAACAATAATGATAGGACTATCAGCAAAGGTAACCAGGTTGCAGGCTACATCAAGAGCAGGATTGAAACCATCGTTACAATCACTGCAGGTTACTCCTGTAACACAATTAGGATTGTTCGGATGGCATTGATCAATGTACTGTTCATAAAAAACATAGCGTAGTTCGATGTCATGATTTGCGACGAATGGTGTCATGTCGAAATCGAACCATTTAGCTATGGATCCCGGGCACCAGCCTGCCCTATCGTAATACCATGTCCCGTTCTGAGGCTGACAACCATCAGGATTTGGATTGCAATCAGTCCAGTTTACCTGGGTAAAAGTTTTGGCGCCATTGACCCATATGTTATGAGTGGCATTATAAAATTCAGCTGCATTACCTGTATTCAGATCGCCCCAACCATGACCGGTTGAAACAAGTTTGAGTTTTGAAGCCACTGCGTTAGCCGGATAGGAATAATTAAATGTATCAACCGGCTGAAGGTGGGCATAATCACCAAAGGGGAAATAATCTTTCCAGACCTGGGTCAGATAGCTGTAAACATGGGCTGGTGTGCCTTTACGGTAATCCAAATCCAGATCGTACAGGAAACCATTGTCGAGTGTAAGGCAATTAACCCTGAAGCTGATTTTGCCCTGCAATAGCGACATATAATCGGTTAGATCAATGGTATGAGAACAGGCTACTCCATAGGGAGTAATGTATTTGATTATCTGGAACCAGTTACCGTCATGTCCTTTGGCATCAACGCTGGCTATGCGATCCCAAGCGCCACATCCACCTGACGGGCAATGTACTTTCAAGGTAGCTGTGATTTTATCAAATGCTCCTAAATAGGAAGGTAATTCAGCTTCTACGACAACAGAACCAACACTCGGATTCAGCCAGATATCTTTAAATGCCTCAACTGTTTTGTTTGTTGCTTCAGGTACTATATTAATATTAACCACTTTTGTAGCTACAGCACCATAATTGTTTGAAGATAGTATTTCGAGTGGATAGGATCCGTATCCAGGAGGAGACCACCAGGCTGTGTAATGGTCGTTGTAGTGGTTCTGGGCATTCATTGTTTGTCCGTTAATCCGGAATTGAAGTCCTGTAACATGAAACAACTCCGGATAGCTGATAGTGGCAATTGCAGCAAGTTGTATCTGTGAAAGTGACGGTACATAAACATCTCCTGCAAGTGGACTTCTGGCATCGATAGTAGGAACATGCCAGTTTGGGTTGAGAACAACAAACCGTTGAATTACAGGATCAGCAGCATTATATTGTGAATTACCGGCTTGTGTTGCTTCAACTGCCACGGTTCCTGTATCTCCGGTCAGGGTTATAACATTTCCTGCAATAGTAGCAGGACCCGATAGTATCGAGAATGAAACTTCAAGCCCTGAGGTTGAAGTCGCCTGAACGGCAAACGGAGGATCAGTATTCAATTTGTTGGGAATTTGCGCAAATGAGATCGCCTGATAAGTTGTATCCAGTGTGCCGTTAAAATTTGAAGTAGGCCCTATCATTGCAAAATTGAGTAGATCCGCATCCCTGACCGGTGAACCAACTTTAGAAATGAGCTTTGTAATTGAAGTGTTATTCCCACCGGGAACACCCTGGTTAAACTTATAATACATCTGCAAACCTGGTTCAGTGCCGGTGAGTTCATTTGCAATCATATCCTGGATTTCGGCCTGTGTTAAAGCTTTCGACCAGGCTGAAACCTCATCGATCCTACCTCCATACACAAAATTGAAACCGCCACCTGCTGTACTTTTTCCTATGGCAAATGGCAAATTGGTAGCTGTGAATGATCCGCTTGCCGGCTTTGAGCCTTTCAGGTTACCGTTAACGTACAACTTAATGGCACTTCCATCGTAAACCCAGGCAAAGTGCTGCCATATTTGGGGAATTACGGTATTGGCCGGGGCAACATATTCGAATAGAGTGTTGGCAGAATTGATAAAACGACATTCAATGGTTCCATTGTTTAATTCTATCATGTAGAAACCCTGAGTTCCCCTGAAACCCATCATTCCCTGGCCATAACTGAGCTGGTTATCAAAGAACCAGCCTGTAATTGACATCTGGCCGGTATTTGCTACATATTGAGAACCATTATCCAGTTGAACAAAATCATCAACCATGTCAAAATCCAGGTACTGGTTGCTTTGGGCTTTGCTTGCTCCTGAGACAACAAGTATTAAAATCGCCATGATAAGCCATGTTTTGAAGTAAATTTTTCCCATATTTCTTATAATTAGTTGTTATTTGCTGATGACATTTATTATTTTAAACCATGAATTAAATGATTCACTGAATCTTACATACTATCATGGTATCCACCAAATCTTGACATCCGGTGTTTCGCCACCCTGGCTTGCTATTGCTGCCTGCCAGTTTGCAGTATTGTATTGTGCTTCCGAAGGAGGGTAAGGCATCCGGAAATGGGAAATAGGGTCACCTTCACGAGGAGTAATTCCCGTTCGCCGAGCCTCTGCATAGGCTTCCCAGGGTTGGCGGAATGCATCAAGCCAACGCTGTGTGTAGATAAACCGAAGCTTTTCATCATCACTGGTTGCATTCCATGAACCAAAATGATTGAGTACTGAAGCAGCATTTAATCCCTTTGGAATGGAAACCATATCTTTGAATGCCAGTCCTGAAAGGGGTAATTTCAGCTTCTCGGCTGTTGTCATCCACCATTCAACAGATGAGTTTATCCCGTTCATGTATTCATTGTCGGCCATATCAGTATTCATACCTACTCCAACGCCTCTGAAATATGCTTCAGCTTTAATAAAATGAACCTCAGCACCTGTCATCAGGATTATTGGCATATAATCTTCATCCCGGATTATAAAATAATTAAATGGTGAGTATATGCAATTTTCACCTTTGATACTGAAATTACCGGCATCATCACGATGCTCGCCATATGGAATTCCTCCTGATGAAGCTGTATTCGGTCCGGGTACCTGGGGATAAGGATGCCACAGATTCTTATTGTCAACCTCGAAGAAGATATAAGCCCTTGAATCGAAGATTCCACGACCGTCAACACTATCATTTTCTGATAACTGATGCCAGATGTTGGATCCCATTCTCAACCCGTTATGCTCCCTGAACGACCAGTTTACACTTGAATTCTTAAAACCGCTGACTGCCGGCCAAAGGCATGCACTTTCCAGAACAGGGCCGGTAAAACTATAACCCAGCAACACAGGTCTTTCATTTTCAATAATTTCTTTAATCGCTGCCCCGGCAATTTCTGGTTCTTTAGCTGACATACGCATTGCATAGCGCAATCGTAACGAATTTGCAAATTTCCTCCATTTATGAAGATCACCTCTAAAGAGCTTATCAAAGGTACTGAAGGTAATAAAAGGTTCAACCCTTGCCGTTGTGTCGTTAATGGTTGAATCGGCCCATTTAAGATCATTCAGCAAGCTCAGATAAATGTCGCGTTGTTTATCATATTTTGGGTGCAGATACTTCAGATCCTGGAATCCGAAACCTGCATCAGTATATGGAATATCGCCAAACAAATCAGTCAGTTTGAATGTGCTGTATGCCATTACGATTTTCAACATTGCTTTCATATTGGTAATCGAAGGGGTTTGTTTGTACGAATCAAAACGTTTATCCAATTCACGGGCTGAAGGAAGTACTTTATAATAGCTCTTCCAAATATCTTCAGTGCCTATCGTGTAGTTACCCCAAGCTTCCCTGGTAAGAGCAGCCAATTGCGATTGTTTATAAAGTATCTCGTTATTGATATAAAATTGTTCATTCCCGGTAAGTACAAGCGATTGAATAACTCCGTTGAATAATGATCCGTCGCTTGCACTTGTAAAGCCCTGCGTGTTTGTATCAATCTTTTCAAAATCCTTAGTGCAGGATGTTATTAAAAAGCCAAACGATATCAGGAGCAGATTTATGTATATTTTCATTTCAAAATTGATTATCTCTTGTTTTAATAGGAAACGGATTTAAGTTATAGCTTATCTGTTTTCAAGAAAATGGGCTACAACATCGTTTACATCTCAAACCGGGCATTCACAGTTCATCCTGCCGGCCAGGCTAAAAAGTAGCATTTAAGCTGAAAGTGAACGACCGTGTACCAGGGTAAGAAGCCCACTCAAAGCCCTGGGCGTTGCCGGAACCCATAATCCCTTCAGGATTTATATTATCAGGTAGAGTGCTATATATGTAAAACAAATCGCGGCCTACAATTGAAAGGGATAGTTTTTGAAAGGCTTTGATTTTTTTAAGCAAGTTGTCTGGGACTTTGTAACTAACCGATATCTCACGCATCTTAACCCAGGTATTTTCAAGAATTCCGGGAGTTGATATGAACTTTCCCCAACCACCTGCATTTGGCATGTATTTGTAATAATAATGGACAACCTTGTCGTTTTTGGTACCATCCGCATGCACACCATCTAGTATTATTCCAACATTGCGTACAATCCCATCCGGATCTGTATAGGGTAACCCTCCCCCATCTCTTTCGAGCAATGTTGATGGGCTTTGACCGGTTTGTAAAGAAATTACATAAGAACCACAATAGATATCGCCTCCCCATTTAGTATCAATAAGTGTATTGAGATTAAAGTTCTTATATGATAATTCAGTATGGAATGCGCCGGTAAAATCAGGTGATGCATTTCCGATCGGAACCCGGGTGTCGGTGATAAGGTATTTTGACCCTTCGTCATTCACCTGGCGTTGGCCTTTATCGTTGTAAACATAGTCGTAACCGGTGATTACTCCGTATTCATCTCCTTCGCGCAATGACATCGCTGGCCCGTTGAGTCCCCAAATATCAGCCAGCAGATAGGTATCGGAAAAATTGCCCAGGCTTATTATATAATTTCGGTTACGCGAAAAATTAAACCCGGCTTTAAGGATTATATTCTTTGTCTGGATGGGAACAGTATTGATAATGAATTCGAATCCCTTGTTTGAAAGTATACCTTCATTTATTTTAATGTTGGATGCACCGGAACTAATCGGTGTCGGAAGGTCCAGAATCTGGTTGAATGAATATTTGTAATAATAAGTGAAGTCAATACCAATCCTGTCGTCGAAGAATCCGAGATTAATCCCACCTTCATAGGAATTAACCCATTGAGGAGTTAATGTAAAAGGAGGAATCGTATCAGGGAAATAGGAAACCTG
>JANXXZ010000189.1 GCA_025350385.1 Bacteroidales bacterium | reverse complement strand
CGGACATACCATACTCCTGAATCTTGACTCGTATGGAGCAGTCACTGAAATTGACACACTGACCTGTAATCAAAATTCCGGGAATAACATCCAGGGGTTTGACATGCTGATTTTCCCGGATAATCATTTACTCATTCCTTCTGCTCAGGATGGTCTTGGCGGATCTCCTATCTTGATCAAAACTGATAAACATTCAGCTGTCGACTGGAGTACATATTACTCAGGAACTGGTGAAACGGGAGTTACCAGTAGTGACATTGCAGGTGACGGATCAGTTTATTCTACTGCCTATCGGCTTGAAAATGATAATCATGCCATCACCTTCAAATTTAAAGCGGGCAACCAGCTGTGGTACAAACCCATGCTTCCCGATTCCATGACGTCAGAAGGACCGGTTTGCGTTGTAAACAACGAAACTTATATAGGGGGATTCCAGGTTTTACCTCCGAAGGCTGCTAATTATACCTATTATTTAGCCGTATATGACTCTTCCGGTTCGATGCTTTCCCGGCAGTATGATGGCTATGAAGTCAGGGAGTTAAGAAAAACCAGCGACAATAAGATTATGGCTTTGGGAAATTTCTGGTCCACACAAAATCCTGATAAAATTCTGGGAAAATACCGGATGAATCCTCAGCTGGATTCAATTGCAGCTGACAGCATTTATACAGGTTCTATAGTCTATGACTACTTGTGCCAGACAGCCATTACCACGGATACAATTGAGCTTGATCCTGAAATTATTACCGGGATCACTGACTTCCCGGCAAACAGGATTGATGCCGGCAGAATTGATTTTTATCCAAATCCTGCACATGATAAGGTAACCATTCAAATTCATCAGCCTTTGAAAGATGCCGGTCAACTGGTCATTTACAATTCATCAGGAGTGATCGTCATGAGGAAAACTGTTGCTCAGAATCAAACAATCCTTGACATTTCAGATCTGGCTCCGGGACTTTTCTTCATTCAATTCTATTCTGGAAACAAGATGATTTCTTCATCGAAAATGACGAAGTTGTAAGAGCCTGCAATTCTTTCCCTAATTCTGCGTTTTCTCAGATTGTGCGCATGCTGTAAAATCAAGATCAATCCGACTGACTCTATCATTACTACAGAAACAAGTGACATGTGTTCTTGTTTTTATAGTTATAACACTGGAACTCCACTTAGAATTCAAGGTGAAATTGTTTACAATAACAGTGAATCACTGAAAGGCGATCAGGTTATTTTTCAGTTTATTTTTGTTGGCGATAACCATAGCAACATGAAACCTGATATTTTGTGTAAAATACGTTATACCTGATGAACCATTCCAAAAGGATAATAATAATCACCACATTTTTCATATCATTACTTCTGAATGATTTGGCTGCCCAACCCTGGAATTTTGTGAAAGAAAAGGATGGAATAAAAATCTATACCCGGAATGAACCGAACTGTTCCCTGAAATCATTCAGGGGAGAAGTCACTTTTCACGCGCCAATGGATAAGGTCAACAAAATGCTTGGCAACGCGAAGAATACGGATTGGTTTGAGAAAGAGATCAGGAAAATCAACATTCTCGCCTTTGAAGAAAATAAATTTATCCGGTATTATATGATCTATGCAATGCCCTGGCCGCTTACTGACCGGGATATGGTTTCGGATATCAGGATAACAAATGATCCTTTGACAGGAATACAAACCGTTATGGCAAAACCGCTGTTCAATGTAGTCCCCGAAAAGCCCGGCCTGGTTCGGATCAGCAATTACTGGCAGAAATGGACGGTAAAACCCCTGGATAAAGGAGATGTGCATGTAATACTCGAAGGGTATATTGATCCGGGAGGCAGTGTACCTGCCTGGTTCTATAACCTGGTGGTAGCTGAGCTACCCATGAAAACCATTCGATCCCTCAGGGCAAGGGTTTTATCGGGTAAGCCGGCGAACTGATCCCCTTAAACCAATAATTTGTTTGAGTAATCTTTGTCAAACATTGGAAATCCAACATCCGACAAGAAGCTTTACACGACTGGCATTAAAAGCCCGATTCAAAGAAGACCTCAGCTGTTCCGAGGCATAATGAGATCATCAAAGACCTGGCAAAACATGTTTTGATAAAGTCGGCTAGTTAACAGGGCATTGACTGCACAGTTTATTTAATTCAGCTCTTTATATTTATACTTTCGAATCCTGGACAAATGTTGGAATGAGAAATGTACCTCCTTCTGACTATTTCTTTACAATCAGCTTTATCGATTCAGTCGTTGATGATTCCTGCGTTTTATTTTCCGAATTCAGCTGAAGGGTTAAAATATACGTTCCGGATGTAATCTCAGGACATTGCAGGCGGTAAACATGTTCCCCGTTGGATTGGTTGCCCGCCTGGATTTCCCTGATTTGTTTCCCGTTGAGATCATTCAAATAGAAGCATACCTTTCCCGGGTTCGGAATTGAGTAGGAAATGGTTGATACAGATGAAAATGGATTCGGGTTCACGGATAGTCTGATCTCATTCAGTGCCGGTTTTAATTCCTTCAACGAAACCAGCCCGTCATCCAGGTGAAGAATCATGCCCGATTGCCCGGCAGCCCAGCACTCATCTCCACCGGAACTGAAGATGCTTTTTACCGGGAAGTGCGTGATTTGTTCCTGTTCCTGCCATGAAGTACCTCCGTCGCTGGTCCTGAAAATTTTACCTGAACTATTGGAAGTCCATCCGTTTAAACTGTCAGAAAAAAATACGGAAAGAAAGTTCATTCCCCCATTCACGCTTACCGGATCCCAGGTAAGACCGCCATCATTAGTTTGATAAAGACCCTGAGATGAGGAAGCCCATCCATGTATACTATCTAAAAACAGGAGATCTGAAAACCTCCCGCTAAGAGACAAATTGTATTGCTCATTCCAGGTGTATCCTCCGTCATTACTGTGCATTATTTTTTGATGTCCATCAACGCACCAGGCATTATTTAAATCGGTAAAACATAGATTTGTTAAGTCAGTGCTGATCATATCAGTGGTTTGATGTTCCCAGTTAATACCTCCGTCTTCGGTTTTCAGTATAAATATTTCAGGAAATTCCGGATAATTATATCCCAAGATCCATCCATGCATTGCATCTGCAAAAGCCACAGAATAGAGGTAAGTCATATAATTCCCCGGACCTGTATAGGAAAAATGCCAGGTGACGCCACCATCAGTTGTATGCGCTATAGCGCTGTCGCTGGTACCTCCGCCAACAACAACTCCATGAAGTTCATCCATAAAACAGAAATCTGTAATACCAAAACCATCCTTGACATGGACATTTGTCCAGTTGTTACCATGATCAACTGATTTAAACAAAGCATAGGATGATGCAACATACCCTGTATTAATAGCCGGGAATGAAATATTTACAAATGAATTGTTGGAACGATCTGTCAATCCTGCAAGTTTATTTTCCCAGGAACTAAAATTATCAGCTGACTTCTTAATAAACGAATATTCCAGTTCATATTGAGAATAATAGTTTTCATCATACATAGAATGTCCGGCACCAACCGCAACAGCAATTCCGTTATTGAGCAACTGTATCCCGCTGACCGGGGTCCCTATTTCTTCCTGTGTCCAGCTAATTCCTCCGTTTTCGGTAGAAAGAACGATGCCGTCAGCGTCGTCCCACACTACCCCGGAAATCACGCCCCTGTTCCCATCCAGGAAGGAGATGTCAGTGGTCCTGAAACAACTGCAGATCGGGTTAATCATGCATTGCGATTGCCAGGTAATTCCTCCGTCAGTCGTTTTCAGGATTGCAATAGGAGTATCGTTCCCGGTAACCCATCCCGTATCTTTTGATACAAAATACACATTTCTCAAATCCAGGTCAGAGGATGCCTGATCAACCGGGTGAATGGGTGACCAGTTTTCACCACCATCTGTAGTATGAAGCAGATCATTGTCTCCTGTTGCAATCCATCCGTTCTTAACGTCCGGAAAAGAAACTGAGAAGTAATTTCCCGGGATTGCTGTTGTCAGGGAATTCCATGTAGCTCCTCCATCAACCGTCATCAGAACCGTATTATTTGACCCGACCACAAAACCGGTATCACTCGCCGGGAAAACCAGGTCAGTCAGGTTATTAGAAGTACCACCCGACTGTTGTATCCAGTTCTGTCCTCCGTTTGTTGTATGTAAGATTAGTCCTGATTCTCCTACAATCCAGCCTTTGGATTCATCAATAAAAAATACTTTTGTCAGGTTGCCGGTAATACCAGTTTCACAACTTTGCCAGTTCTCACCCTTGTCAACCGATTTCAGAATATTTCCCAGCATACCCACAGCAATCAATTGATTACTATCTAGTTTAGTGACATCGGTTATTGGATTACCTTCCGGTAACGGATTTTTCCAATTCCATTGGGGTTGCGCAGTACTAACTGAAAACAGAGTGACAGAAAAGAAGAAAATAAACAGGGTTCTCAGGACCAAAAAGGGGTTTCGGTTGCACATAAAATAATTAATAAGGTGATAATATATTGGCTTAGTATATATAAGACAATCGAAAGCAGTTTTACCCTTACAGGGAAATGAACTTTATTTTTGTCATTGATAAATTCCGGCTCATTTACTTGCAGATCTTCAGCCAGATTTTATGCTATAACCTGCAAAAAAAGAGTTCCGAAAGCTTAATGTCAGGTAGTTAAAAGTGGAAGAAACAGCAGGAATTAATTCTGTGAACCTGACTGTGTGCACCGAGAATCAAATAATGGCGGCAGGCGGGAATCGATTCGTTGATACCTGTCACCATTTTAAGTCGTACTTTTACAGCGAAATCTGTTCTTCTATCCATATTCAAGGAACATCCTTATGCCGTTTTCGTCCCTTGGCTTGTCGGAGCCCTTATTGGAGGCTATTGATGAGCTCAATTACACTGAGCCAACCCCCATTCAACTGGAAGCCATCCCGGCCATTCTAAAGTGAAATGATATTCTTGCTGTTGCCCGGACCGGCTCCGGTAAAACCGCCGGTTTCGTGTTGCCCATGCTGGAAATGTTCCAGCGCAAAACAACCACTAACGATCGTTATGTAAAGGCCTTGGTACTGGTTCCTTCAAGGGAACTGGCAGTGCAGGTTGGGGATGTTTTCCAACAGTTTGCCAACCGTCTGCCAAAG
>JANXXZ010000085.1 GCA_025350385.1 Bacteroidales bacterium | reverse complement strand
TGTTTTCGGTCCTTTCAGGATGATCTTTCAGTTGCAGGGTTGGTGTGAGTGAAGGAAATTTTTCAGATGGATTATATGTCTTTTCCAGTTCTGTGATCCGCGCGGATTCAACAAACCAAAGGGCTATTATACCCAGGTATTGCTCAGGGATACCAGTTGATGATAAAAGATTAGCCGGAAATTTGTTAATCAAGCTTGTATTATTCCCCATGGCCAGTAAGCTGGGAATATCGTCCCAAATCAATAATGGAAACGTAGAGCGTAATGGGTACTTATTTGATTTCAGAAGGTCAACAAGGGAATCAACCGGGTACCTGGTTGTTACTGATTTCCAGTAATTGATATGGTTTAATGAATCAGAAGTGAGGTAAAGTACGATATCATTGCCTGTATTTTCGGTGATAAAGACAAATGATCTGTCCAGGGCAGCACAGGATTTATCGAAATAGCCCAGGAATCCGGTTTTCGTCGTTTTCAACTGGTATTGGGCCAGGGGATCATGGTCAGTTGTGAAGCTGCAGCGGCCGAATGTATCTGTATATTTAACATCTACATACACCTCCCTTGAATCAATAACTGAAATAAATGATACCCGGGCGCTGACGATAGGACTGTTATCCTGGTTGTTGATCACTGTCACTTTATAAACTTTCGGTCTTGATTTCCGGTTAATGGAACAGGCAGCGGTCAATATTACCAAAATCAAAAAAACGATCTGTTTCATGTGTATATATTTTTGTTAAGCGTTTAAAATGAGTATTTTAACTAACGGGTTAAGAGAGTAAATTTTCATGCTCGTACTTCCTCCCAATAACATCTAATCGGGATTTGTGACATCGGTTGGTGCTTATCCTGTTTTTAAAATCAATTTCATCTTCGTGATTCCGACTTTACGGATACACAGTAAAAAAACGACTTTGCAATTAATTATGCTACTGCTATCAGTTCTTCTTGTCTAATTTCAAATCCTAGTTCTTTTAGCTTGTTCAAAAGATTATTGACTTGCTTGTTTCTTCTTTTGGGGTTATTGTGTAAAATTGGTTCTTTATAAGCCTCTTTGTTTTTAATGATGTGGTATGAAGCAATGATAATTTTGTGCCCTACGGCAACGATCGCTTTCTTTTTACCACGTCGGGTAACGAGGCCCTGGTATTTCCGCTTCATATACCCATCCTTTTTCCGGATTGCTCCCCATGCACATTCCACTAAGGTTGATTGTAAGTATTTGTTTCCGTGGATGGTGGTTGTGCTTTTTTTTTACCTCCACTCTCGTTATTGCCAGGACTCATCCCTGCCCAACTACTCAAATGTTGTTCACTCGAAAATTGACTCATGTCGGATCCTATTTCGCTGATAATACTAACTGCGCTATCATAAGCTACTCCCGGTATTGTCTGCAACAAATCTATCTCTACTGAGTATTGTTTTGCCAATTCGTCAATCTGCGTTTCAATCTTTGCAATGAGCTTCTCTTTGTCGGCAATGCTCTCCTGAATGACCTGTAACATAAAACGATGATGCTTGGTAAGCCGGCCTTCTAATGCCAATCGGAACTCAGACTTGCTTGCTTTTATCTTACCATGGTAATGCTTCATCAATTCATTAACAACTGTCTTGCCTGCTATCAAATCATCAATAATCTTTGTGCCTACGGCCCCATCCACGTTGGTGAGAACACTACTTAATTTGATGTTGGCATCTTCCAGTATTTTGATTATGCGGTTCTTCTCGCTGGAGGCTTGTGCCACTACTTTTTTCTTGTAACGAACCAAGTCCCGCAAATCGCGGATTTCAACCGGAGGAATAAAACTTGCTTTGAGCAAACCGCTTACCAATAGCTTACTTAGCCATTGGCTATCCTGCTTATCGGTCTTGTGGCCCGGCACATTACGAACATGGCGGGCATTAACAAGAATAATCTCAAAATCACCTTCTTCAAGAATATTGAATACAGGTTTCCAGTAAACGCCCGTGCTTTCCATGGCTACATGGGTAACACTTTCGGATTTGCACCATTCTCTTAACTCTGTCAAAGAACTGGTAAAGGAGGTGAACTCCTTTGTTTCGTATTTGTTTTCACTCTTACGAATAGTGGCTACTATTATGTCCTTATGAACATCTATTCCGCAGCCTACTTTAACTACCTGATCGAAAAGAATCTTTTCCATAACGTTGAATGTTTATACAAAGGTCTATATTCATTCTCGGTTGGTGTGATTATTTTGAGCCCATGGGGATTTCATCTGTTAATAAATTGTTTTTACAGGTCATCCCGATAGCTATCGGGAGGAATACGCCATGATTGGTTTTATTATCATCTTAGGTTGGTCTCGTCATTTTCATTACGAGATGGCTATTTCATCTGAAAGTTGGAATACCATCTGACCATATGAACTGCGCCGGTTTCCTGGGCGCTTTTTTTTAAGAACACCCAGCCTGATCAGAAGCGCCAAATCTCCGTAATCCCGGGCCGCAGCTATGGCCAATATTGTTTATTATTGCGGTAGTTATTTTTTCTCAGTAATTAAGGGTATTGTTTTTTCTTCATCAATTATCACTTTTACTCTGAAGTCAGTCAATTTTAGAAAAAGTAATATTTCATCTTTCGTAAAAGCCCTTAATGTTGTTATATCATCATATTCTGAAATTTTTCCGTTCTCCTCTATGATATACTTTGCATACCAATCATAGGCCCAACCGGTTATAAGGTTCTTTTTTAATTTGCTTATCCTTCGTATCCGCTTATTCCCGTGTTCAATATTTTGTTCAAAATCATTAAAGTTATCAAATATACCGTTTGCTTCAAACACGCCGAAAATTAACAATCCATTATTTTTCAGTGATTTGTGAATACCAGTGAAAGTGTCAATAATTCCTTTATTGTCAGTTACATATGAAATGGAACGACCAGTTATCATAACCGCATCAAATGGCTGGTTAAACGATAAGTTGCGCATATCACACTGCATAAATACATCCGCTTTAACTTCAGTCCGGGCAATGTCCAGCATTTCATTAAATAAATCCACTCCCAGATAATCGTAACCATTTTTCAGAAACCGACGTGCAAGCATACCGGAACCACAACCGACTTCCTGAATTTTTTTACAATTGTTACTCTTTAAGATTGAATCATAAAAACTATATTCTTTGTCATAATCAAAGACATGCTGATACAGCTCATGATAAACATGGGCTAGTGTTGAATATAACCGGGTCATTTAATTCCTTTATTACTTCATATACCCTTTTTGCAAGTTGTCTTCAACAAACTTACATAATAATGTTGTAAAAACGTTGTTGCTCAACAATCAAAATACTGTGTTGCCTGTCTTCCGGTATAAAGAAAAATAAGGATCCATCAGGGAAATTTGCCCTTCGTGCACCTTTGTGATATCCTTTGTGATCCTTCGTGGTAAAACTAAATGATTGAACCACAATCAGCCATTCGTTATCAGTTAACAGTTATCAGAATGCCGATTACCACTTATAAATCCGAAATCAAAAATCAAAAATCCGACATCCAATATCCGACATCAAAAATTCTAATTTTCCCTATCTTTACTGCATAACACTCACTTTATGGAGATCAAGGAATTCCGCGAATGGGCTCATCGTTTTGCCGACTGGATGGCTGATTATTACGAGCTGGTGGAAACGCTTCCTGTTAAGTCTCCAGTTAAGCCCGGTGAAATCCTTTCGCAGTTGCCTTTAATGCCGCCTCAGACCGGTGAAGAGATGGCAGCAATTTTTAACGATTTTCAGCAAATAATACTTCCCGGAATTACGCACTGGCAAAGTCCTAATTTTTTTGCCTATTTCCCGGCCAACGGGAGTTTCCCGTCAATCCTGGCTGAAATGCTTACGGCAGCCCTGGGCGCGCAATGCATGATCTGGGAAACTTCCCCGGCAGCCGCCGAACTGGAAGAGCGCGTCATGGACTGGCTGAAATCCATGACCGGCCTACCTAATACCTGGTCCGGGGTAATCCAGGATACCGCTTCCACTGCCACACTTACGGCTATTCTATGCGCCCGCGAGCACTTTTTCAACTTTTCAGTAAACGAAGCCGGTTTCGATAGGAAGCAAAATCTAAGAGTTTATTGCTCTACCGAAACGCATTCTTCCATCGAAAAGGCGGTAAAAATTGCGGGGATAGGCCGGCAACACCTTGTAAAAGTCGCCGTGGATGATGAATACCGCATGAACCCGGAATCTTTGCGGGAAGCAATTGTAAAGGACCTGGATGCAGGACTCCGTCCATGCTGCGTTGTTGCTACACTTGGAACGACGGGTTGCACGGCAATCGATCCTCTGAATGAGATTGCGGCAATCTGCAGGAAATATAATCTTTGGCTGCATGTGGATGCAGCCTATGGAGGCACCGCCCTCTTACTCCCGGAGTACCGATGGATGATCGAAGGAATTGAATCGGCCGACAGCCTGGTGTTTAATCCACATAAATGGATGTTTACCAACTTTGATTGTTCGGCTTATTTCGTGAAAGATAAGGAGGCTTTGATCCGCACGTTTGAAATACTGCCCGAATACCTGAAAACCGGAACCCGCGGACAGGTGAATGATTACCGTGACTGGGGCATTCAACTCGGGAGGCGTTTCCGAGCGCTCAAACTCTGGTTCGTGATCCGTTCTTTCGGGCTGGATGGTCTGCAGGCTAAAATCCGCAGCCATATTGAACTGGCAAAATGGTTTGAGGAGCAGATTCTTGAATTTCCGCATTTTGAACTCATGGCTGGGCGGACGTTGAGTGTAGTCTGTTTCCGGTATCATCCGAACGGAATCATCGAAACAGAATCGCTGAACCGGTTAAATGAAGACCTTCTGCGTTCAATCAACTCGACCGGGAAAATCTATCTTACCCATACCAAACTGAATGGGAACTATGTGCTCAGGATGTCGATCGCGCAAACCGGTGTGGAAAAGCGGCATGTGGAAAGGGCGTGGGAATTGATAAAGGAGATGGTTGCTCAGAAAATCAAATAACCACATAGGCACATAGGGCCCATAGAAACACTAAGAATAAATTCTTCTCTTTGTACAGGGGGTATTTTCCCGGCTTAGTTGTTTAACCGTGCATTGGTAATATTTGAAAGAACTTTGCTGATGGTTTGCAAAGGTTTATTAATTTGCAGCTTCAAAAGTTTTTTCCCAACATCCAATTCCTGAAAATGAATCCTTCGGAATACTTCTTTCCAGCGATCAGTAAGATTTTGATTTCACAAAGGGTAAAAGCTGGCATTATCCTGTTAGCTCTTCTTTTGATTATCAGCCTTTCGGCATTTGCTACGTTGAAATTACCGGCTACCCTGGGCAGCAACATGGTATTGCAGCGTAACTCAGAGGTGAAAATATGGGGTTGGGGCAACCGGGGTGAAAGAATCACTGTAAAGGCCGGATGGCTTCCCAACGAATGCACTGCCAATGTTGGCGTTGATGGAAAATGGCAGGCTAAGCTTCCGACAGGGAATGCCGGCGGACCTTATAAGATAGTGATATCGGGAAAGGATGAAGTCATCCAGTTGGACAATATCATGCTTGGAGAAGTCTGGGTGTGTTCGGGCCAATCGAACATGGAATTCACGATCAACAACCTGGGTGGCTGGAACAAATCATACCCCGCTGAACGGGATGAATTACTCCGGTCAGATTTCAGGGATATCCGCCTGTTTACGGTTCTGAAAGACACCAGCGGAAAAGTACTTGACGATTGCAAAGGCCAATGGCTGATACCTGATACCTCTACTGTTGCCGGTTTCAGCGCAACTGCCTGGTTCTATGGGGTGGAATTATATAAAAAACTGGGTGTACCGGTGGGTTTGATCGTATCAGCCTGGGGAGGAACACCTGCTGAAGCCTGGACACCTAAGGCGACTATTGAGTCGGATTTAACATTACAGTTTTACCGTTCTGATCCGAACAAAAATGCCTGGTTTCCGGCTAATCCCGGGACTCTCTATAATGCCATGATCGGGCCTTTACTCAAAACAACCATCCGTGGCGCCACCTGGTACCAGGGCGAAGCCAACGTAAATGATGCACAAACTTATCATCCCCTGTTTTCTGCAATGGTCAGGAGCTGGCGTCAGGCATGGGGATTGGGTGATTTCCCGTTTTATTATGTTCAGATTGCGCCGTTTACATACGACCGTGCCGTTGTTGGCGCCCTACTCCGTGACGCTCAACTAAAAAGCCTTGATATCCCAAACTCAGGTATGGCCGTAACCATGGATGTTACCGGCGATGTTTCAAATATTCACCCTGTTGATAAGCCTTCAGTCGGTAAAAGGCTGGCACTATGGGCTTTTGCAAATACTTATAATATCCCCGTTGATTACTCAGGCCCGGTATATAAAACTTTGCAGAAAGAAGGGAAAACGATTCGTCTGTTCTTTGATCATTCCGAAGCTGGATTAATGATCAGAAGTGCAACGAAAGTAACAGGATTCCTGGTTGCAGGACCCGACCGGCATTTTATACCGGCCAAGGCTGATGCAGATGGAAATTCAATTATCGTTAAAGCGGATAAAGTTAAAGATCCAATTGCTGTGCGGTATGCATATACCAATACATCGGAAGCTACCCTGTTTAACACAGCCGGATTACCGGCTTCAACCTTCCGGACTGATGAGTGGCCTGTTATCACGGAAATGGTGTTTATGAAGCCTTTCTATGATGGAGGAACAAAGAAAATTCTATACGAGTTATCGTCGAACAATCCTGCAGCAGTCATACATTATACTACTGACGGAACAGAGCCTGTTTGCAGTTCGCCGGTTTATACCAGCAACAAAATACAACTCATCAAAGCGGGAACCATTTATGCCAGGGCGTGTATCAATAACAACGCCTCGGAAACTGTTGGTTCGTGGGCTGTGAAACAGCATAAAGGAATAGCTGCCAAAGTAAGCTATGCTGATGAATATTCTGCCAGGTATTCGGCCGGCGGTGATTTCGGTCTTGTGGACGGCGTTGAAGGTTCCCTTGCATTTAACGATGGCGCCTGGCAAGGTTTTGAAGGTGTTGACCTGTCTGTAACCATTGATCTCGGCGAACCAACCCTGATACGTAAAATAGAAATGCACTTCCTGGCTGATACCAATAACTGGATTTTCCTGCCAAAACGAATTGAAATCAAAACATCGCAAAACGGGGTAAATTACGATGCCGGTTCACGCTTTGACAATTTAGCGGCCTTAACCGGGAAACCGGGAATGATCGGGAAACAGATTGTGACGATTAAAGCTCCGTTTATGAAAAAAGCAAGGTATATCAAACTAAAAGCAATCAATACCGGAATTTGCCCCCCGGGACATCCGGGCGCGGGCGAAAAGGCATGGCTGTTTGTGGATGAGGTGGTGGTGGAGTGAGGGGTTTAAGATACAAGATAAAAGTATGAAAGTTAAAAGTGACCAGCCACTAGCGACTAGCCAAAAGGGAGGGATGGAAAGATAAAAGTATGAAAGATAAAAGTGAATAGCCATTAGCGATTAGCCAAAAGGGAGGGTGGAAAGATAAAAGTAAGAAAGATAAAAGCGACTAGCCATTAGCGACTAGCCAAAAGGGAGCGATGGAAAGATAAAAGTAAGAAAGATAAAAATTAATAGCCGCTAGCTACTAGCTAAAAGGGAGTGGAAAGGTAAAAGACATAAGTAAGAAGACAAAAGTGAAGAGGGATAGCGTTTAGCCACAAGTTACAAGCAAGCCGTAGAAAAACACCAGACTAGACTAATTTGCCCG
>JANXXZ010000076.1 GCA_025350385.1 Bacteroidales bacterium | reverse complement strand
CGAAAAGGCTTATCCGGGCGGTCTTCACGTTTGAAAGGGCGGTCTGTCCCGCCTTCTCTTCTTTCGCGGTTGAAGGGCTTTTCGCTGTTGTCATCCCTGCGAAAAGGCTTATCCGGGCGATCTTCACGTTTGAAAGGGCGGTCATTCCTGCCTTCTTTTCTATCGCGGCTGAAAGGTTTGTCAGTTCTGTCGTCACGGCGTGCAGGTCGGTCCGTTCGCTCTTCGCGATTGAAATGCGGCCCGGTACTTTCTCCTCTTTTTTCACGACTGTAAGGCCTTTCGGGTCTTTCGGCCCTTTGAAAAGGACGCTCAGGTCGGATTTCACGTTCTACAGGACGATTGGCTTCATCATCCCGGTCTTCGCGGCGTAAAGGATATTTTATAATTTCTCCGGCAATCCCTTCCGAATCCGTTTCACCGGGTTCGAATTGCCTCCGGGTACCCCGGTAGAGGTCAAATCCCACATACCTGCATTCGAGAGGGCCGTTCCAGACGGTGAATTTGTGGGAAGGACGCAGGCCGATGAACTTGATGGCATAATGATCGGAACTGATCACCCAGGCTTTATAACCGGTGAATACGTTTTTCAGCGTGTCGCCGATTTCTTTATAAAGCCCTATAATATTGTCGGATTTGATCCTTTCACCGTAAGGCGGATTGATCATAACAATCCCCGGTTCCCCGGAGGGAGGTTTCAGCTCCGACATCGGTCCTTCAACCAGCTGAATGTCCTTGTGTAACCTTGCCGATTTGATATTGTTCCTGGAAGCCGAGAGCGCTTTTGGCGCAATGTCGTTCCCGATGATCATATATTCGAACTCAACCTGCCGTTCAATGGCTTCAGCCGTAACTTCATCCCATATTTCCCGGTTGAAACTTTTCCAGCGCATAAACCCGAATGATTTGCGGTACTGCCCGGGAGGAATGTTGTTTGCAATCAGGGCAGCTTCAATCAGCAATGTCCCTGAGCCGCACATCGGATCAATGAAGTGCGATTTCTTATCCCAGCCGCTCAGCAGGATCAGCCCGGCGGCGAGAACCTCACTCATCGGGGCTTCGGCATTCGAAACCCGGTAACCGCGTTTATGCAAAGATGCCCCGGAACTGTCGAGCGAAACATCGCAAACGCTGCCGTTAATATGAATATTAATACGAAAATCAGGATCGTCGGTATCAACGTCGGGCCTGCGGCCGTTGTTATGCTCGCGGTAACGGTCAACGATAGCATCTTTGGTACGCAAAGCCACAAAATGGGAATGGGTGAGTTCCGACTGGCTCACTACAGCATCAACCGAAAGGGTTTGAGTAACATCCATGAGATCTTCCCAGGGATATTCGAAAATCCCACGATAGAGGTCATCTTCGTCGGCTAACTGGAAAGTAAAGAGATGGACCAGGATCCGCAGGGCTGTGCGGCTTGAATAATTAGCTTTGTACAGCAAACGCTCATCACCATGGAAACTCACGGCCCGGCTCAGGATTTGAGCATCCTGTGCGCCAAGTGAGGTAAGTTCGGCAGCCAGCACTTCTTCGAGTCCTGCAATGGTTTTGGCAATGTATAAATTCCCGGCAGGAATTGAAGTTTCTTCTGTTGGAGTTTCTTCTGTTGCAGTTTTTTCTATTTCGGTTTCTTCTGTCAAGGTCTAAGGTGTTAGGGCAGGGTTGTTAATGAATGAGGGGTTATGGCCGCCAGCGGATTTCCAGTAATTTCGAGGAACGTTGATAGGGTGAAGTTGCTTTGCTGTGGTTGAGATATTTACTGCAGAGGTGCAAAGGGATTCTCAAAGTTTAAAAGTGATAAATTTTCTTAGCGACCTTGCGTAAACTCAGCGACCTTGCGGTAAAAAAGATAATATTCAGGTAACCACTTACCGCAGAGGCGCAAAAGGATTCGCAAAGATCAAGGGGTCAAAATAAATAATTTCTCAGCGTCCTTGCGTAAACTCAGCGTCCTTGCGGTAAAAAAGATAATATTCTGGTAACCGCAAAGCAGATGCAAAGTTCCGTCAAATAATCCACAATCAGGCAGCCTGAGGTCATAAAGATACCACAGACTTAGATGTTATCCATAAATCGTTGTTTGTCAACGATGTATCTTGTATGATTCCCGGAGCCAATCAACCCTTTTTCGTCTTCGGCCATAACGTCGAACACAAGTTTTCGTCCTTCAGCGCTGGTAAGAACTGATTTGCAAATGACCTTTGCTCCCATGACCGTTGCTTTCAGATGGCTTACAGTCACCTGGGTCCCCACTGTGATACTACCTGCAGGTAAAAATGAAGCAACACTATCCATAGCTGTTTTCTCCATGAGCGCTATCATTGCGGGTGTTGCGAAAACCTCAACGGTACCGGAACCATAAGCTGCCGCCGTATCTTCATACCTCACAAGGATGGTTTGCAGCCCTTCAATTCCAGGGTTCAGCATATTTCCCATGGTTAGATTCTAAAAATTGAAAATGAAGGTCTGCTTCAGATCAGGATGCAGGCTTCGGCTAACCGGGCAGAATTTAGCGGTTTGACGGATGATCTCTCTGACCTTCCCGGAATAATCATTGACAGGGAAATCCATTTCAACGATCACCTCGCTCACCCTTCGCGGATCGGAAGCCATGATTTTGGTAACCTTCACTTCAGTGCCGTCAACAGAATATCCGTGGGTTCTTCCGGCAATTGCGATAGTTGTTATGGAGCAGGTCCCAAGGGAAGTAGCCAGTAGATCAGTAGGGGAGAAAGCCTCTCCTTTTCCCATGTTATCGGTTGGGGCATCGGTTAAAAATTTATCTCCCGATTTTACATGTGTTGCATTGGTGCGCAGATCGCCAATATATTCAATACGAACGGTTTCCATGGTAGTTTTTGATTTTTGCAAAGGTAGGGTTTTATGCGGGATTAGGGAACAGCGACTAGCGACTAGCCACGAGGGATTGGAAAGTGAAAAGTGAAAAGTG
>JANXXZ010000128.1 GCA_025350385.1 Bacteroidales bacterium | reverse complement strand
CGGCTGGCTATTCCTTCTTTCTGCGTAACAGATTCAAAATCAAGTTGTGGTAAATTTCCTGAAAGGAATAGCTGTAGTTTTTTACAAAGATCAGGATTTGCTTCCTCCCACTTCTTTTGAGCAGATTTGCGGACTGCTGCTTTGCTTTCTTTTTCAATCTTAAGCTTCTGATAATAAGCTGCTACTTCCGGGAAAATAACAAAAGGATCAGATGGATTTCCTCCGAGGTGTTCAATTGTTTTTTCGAAAGAAGCTCCTGATTCACCTAACGGCATACCGTGGGTGGCACAATTTCGCTCAAAACTCGTTCCATCGGCCTTTAATGCTCCTTTCCCCATAACGGTCTTACCGATGATGAGGGTCGGTTTTTCTTTCTCGGCTAAAGCAGTTGCGAGTGATGCCCTTATCTGGGCAGCATCATTTCCATCAACAGTAATTACGTTCCAACCCCATGACTCATATTTCATTGCCGTGTTTTCACGCGTAACTGCCTTAGTTTCGGTTGAAAGCTGGATATCATTGGAATCATAAAACATCACAAGGTTGTTCAATCCAAGGAAGCCGGCAATACGACCTGCTGACTGGGAGATTTCTTCCTGTACACCTCCATCCGAAATATAGGCAAATGTTTTATGCGACATCCATTCACCAAAACGGGCACAAAGGAATCGTTCGGCTATAGCCGCTCCCACAGCCATGGTGTGGCCTTGCCCGAGAGGTCCGGAGGTATTCTCCACACCTCGTTTTGGATCCAATTCAGGATGTCCGGGGGTGCAACTTCCCCATTGACGGAAATTCTTCAGATCATCAAGACTGTATAAACCCGAAAGTGCCAGCACCGAATATAACATGGGTGACATATGGCCAGGATCCAGAAAGAAACGGTCGCGCATATGCCAAAGCATGTCGGACGGATCGTACCTGAGGAATTCTGTATAAAGAATATTAATAAAGTCAGCACCACCCATTGCTCCACCCGGATGCCCCGATTTAGCTTTTTCAACCATCGAAACAGCCAGGATTCTGATATTGTCGGCAGCCGTGTTTATTGTTATGTTTACCATGTGGTTTGGATTGATGATATTACCAGAAAATACTCTGAAGTTCTGTTAAGTTGATTGATCTCAATGACATAATTCCTGAAAGATCAGGTTTGATACCCGAAAGCTGAATCATTTGCATGAGTCAGCGAAATTATGCTTTTTCCTTCAATGTAGAAAAACAACCAAAGGATGAATTGAAGACACTCAAGGATAGTTAAACCATCATCTTTTAGTATTTTCGGTATTCAGTCATTCTTCCCTTTCTCTTGATTGTTTTATGAAACTGACAGCAGCCTTAGTTGAAAATTATAGCTATATTTATACCTGCTAAACTCTCCGGAATTATGGCTGCTTTTAAAGTCATCATTTCTTTCTTACTGTTAGTAATTCTATTATTACCCCAGAAATTGTGTGCTCAGAAACTCAGTTTCGAAGGAGGGGTAATCTGGGGAATATATGGGGTTGATATAACAGGTGAGAAGGAAAGGTACTGGGGCGATGATTACAAAAAATCAGGGATTATAGGTATTTCGGCCGGACCTTTTGTAAAATGCAACTTTTCTCATGATCTTTACGGAGTTCTTGAGTTACGCTATATTCAGAAAGGAACCACTTTCGGCTTTATTAATGATTATTTTACTCAATCCTTTGAATCTATCCGGATTAATTATATCGAAATTCCGGTCCTATTTGGGAGCAGGAATATAATACTCACCAGCTCAGGTAAAACAGATTTCAATTTTGAAACAGGCATTTCTTTTGCCAGATTATTTTCTTCGAGTCTGAAGAATCTTGATCTGACCAAAAGATGGGCTACTCCTTCGTTAGACGGTTTTAGAAATTATGATGTATCCTGGGTCGCACAAGTCAAATTTCCGATACAATGGGTTAAAGCAAACCGGTTATTAATTGGTTTTCGAATAGAGAGGTCATTAATATCTATCCATACCATGTTTAAGCTTTACAACTTTGATTACGGGCTTGAGTTAAACTACCTTTTTAAATCTCTTTAGTACAGCCTCTATTATTATTATCACAGATTTGACCGGTATCTTAGCCATCGGATCAGCATCCATTGATTCCCGGTATAAATAATATTACTGAAAACCGAATCAAGATTGAATCAATTCATCAACTATTTAAATTTTCATTTACCAGATATCTTAATCGATCCGCTGAATGAAAAGTTCGCAAGAATTTTGCCTCTAGTATAATCAATTAGCTGGTGTCGATAATTACAATTAAATTCTCATTGCGGTCAAACTAGTGCTATCTATTTTGATCTAAAAACATCATCTTTCTATTTCGCTGGTCGAGGTGACCGGAAAGCTGAATACATTTTGAATTTACCTCCTTTATCCGGTCGATAAATCTTCCAGGGAAGTTCGTATCAGCATAATAAACCAAGTCATGAAAAATATTCACTTAGCGTAAAAGTTTGCTTTACAATATTTTAAAGATACTAATGCTGTTTTTTTCAACACTGTTTATTTAATATACAATCTGTTTAAGTAGCTGGCGTTCTGTATTATAATGATAACATTAAAATACATTGTATATTAATTCAACGTTTATAATTGTTTAATTACTTCACACTAATTTTTATTTATCTAATTTACTGTTACTTATAAATCGTTTATGCCTTTGGCATCGTTATTGAAATGTCTTTTTCTGCTTGCAGATATGTATCTCATCTCGGTACTTTATCAAAAAGTAAAACATTTATTAATCACAATACTATGAAAACCATTTCATTCTTTATCCTGGGGTTGTCCTTGATCCTTTATAGCAATAGAGGTTTCAGCGATGGAATAACAAACAACCAGAGAGGAGTTCAACCCAATAACTCCTCCAAAATTTCATTATCACTTATGGTTTCTCCTGAATTACAAAGCCTTGCAACAAATTGGGCAACTGAATATGGCAGGTTAAACCAAGGGACAGATATTAATATCATCAACACCGCAGGGAATCAATCAAATACAGGCAATACTATTTGCATTATTACCGGCGAAAATTCCGAAAAAGTTACAGATGAAACAAAGTGGAAGATGGTAATCGGCCGCGATGCGATCATACCTGTCATTAATCCGAAAAATCCAATGCTAAAGGAAATCATGCAGCAGGGGATTTCATCAGGAGAATTTGCACAACTCTTTACCAATCCGGTGAAGCAGAGCTGGGATGTATTGGTAGCCGGAGGACAAAAAACGGCAGTACATCTCTATATGACTGAAAATGAATCATTAATAAATTCTATTTCAAATTTCACAAAAATATCTAATGCCGGGACCATTGGAATCAAGGTTGCAAATGGAACTGATCTCATTTCAGCCGTGCAGAGAGATGTTTATGCTATCGGTTTTTGCAAACTGACTGACGCGCTCGACGCCACCACCCATAACCTGGCAACAACTATCACTATGCTTCCTATTGATAAGAACGGGAATGGACGGATTGATAATTTTGAAAATATTTATGAAAACCTTGATGCATTTACCCGGGGTATTTGGATCGGTAAATACCCGGCTGCTTTATGTGGCAGCATTTATGCCACATCTGCATCCAGGCCCACTGACCAAGTTGCAATTGCATTCCTTTCATGGATGATGGGCGACGGGCAGCAATTCCTGAATCCAAACGGATATAGCACCCTTGCCAGCAGCGAAAGGCAATCAAACATAGATGCTTTATCAAATATTGAACTACCTGTATCTCAATCCAATAAGCCTTTCACTTCAAATACCTGGCTCATCTTACTATTTATTATAATTATTACAGGATTGATAGCAACTTCAGTTGTAAGAGTTATCAGAAACAAAAGATCAACCGGACTCAACGAAGCAATTAATATATCACCTGCTTTGGACGAAAACACAATCATCGCCCCCAGAGGAATATATTTTGACAAGACTCATACCTGGGCTTTCATGGAGAAAGACGGGAATGTAAAAATAGGCATTGATGATTTTCTGCAACACATCACAGGTAAGCTCAATCGCATCATAATGAAAGTTCCCGGTGAAAAAGTAAGGAAAGGTGAGAAGATTATGACAATTATCCGGGATGGTAAACAATTAACTATCTATGCACCCATTTCAGGAATTATAAAGGAACAAAACCTTGAACTGGTAACCGATTCTTCAAAAATGAATTCTTCGCCATATTCTGAAGGTTGGGTATACCTGATCGAGCCCAAAAACTGGGAAAGGGAGATTCAGTTTATGTTCATGGGTGAAAAATATAAAGAATGGCTGAAAGAGGAATTTACAAGACTGAAAGAGTTTTTTACAGCCTCCGTGAAGTCAAATTCGTCAGTTTATGCACATATCATCCTTCAGGATGGAGGCGAACTTACTGACAACATACTGGCTGAACTCGGGCCCGAAGTATGGGAAGACTTTCAGAATAAATTTATTGATACTTCAAGATAGTATATGATTCAGTCAGATTCTCTTGATTAATCCATTTTAATAACCAAAATAATGGGAATAGATCGTCGAAATTTCATGAAAGCTTTGGGGATTACCGGAATTACCCTCGCTGTAGGAAATAGTTTTGGAACCCCTTCAAAGAATAAAGATGAAAGCGAAATAGAATTTCGCGGTATGCTGTATGATTCGACCCGTTGCATTGGGTGCCGGGCTTGTGAAAGAGTATGCGCAAAAAACCATAATCTCCCGGAGCCGAAAGATGAATTAAAAGCGGGTGTATTACGCAAAACCAGCGAATTACAGCGTACAGTTATCAATAATTACACTACCTCAAAGGGTGAAGTATCGGTAAAAAAGCAATGTATGCATTGCAATGAACCTGCTTGTGCCGCTGCCTGCCTTACACAGGCTATGTACAAAACAAAGGAAGGTCCGGTTATCTGGAGAGGCGATAAATGTATGGGATGCCGATATTGCATGGTTTCTTGTCCTTTTGATATTCCTAAATTTGAATATCATAGTCCAAATCCCAAAATTCAGAAATGTGATCTGTGTTATGACAGGGTAATAAAAGGTCAGATACCAGCTTGTGCAGAAGCCTGCGGAGATGCTCTAACATTTGGAACAAGAAGGGAACTGATATCGGAAGCCCGAAAAAGAATTGCGGAAAACCCAAAAGATTACATTGACCAGATTTATGGAGAAGATGTGGCTGGCGGAACCGGGTTTCTTTACCTGGCACCGGTCTCATTTAAAGAATTGGGAATAGACACCAACCTTCAGAATTCATCATACCCGGCATTGTCAAAAGGATTCCTCTACAGTGTTCCCTCAGTCTTTGTCCTTTTACCTCCGCTCCTGCTGGGAATCCATGAAGCAACTAAAAACAAACAACCAAAAGAAGAAGAAAATGAATAATCTGGCTGTTCCGGTCACCAAAGACAACGATGGCGGGTCCATCTTTAAATTTTTTATCAGCGAGTTAAAACCGAAAGGTAAATGGCTTACTCCTTTTAATATCATTTCCATCCCGATTATTCTACTTGGTGTGGTTCTTATTGTAATACGGTTCTGGAAAGGGATAGGCTCGATCACAAACCTGACACAAGAAACACCCTGGGGATTATGGATAGGATTTGATGTTGTTACTGGTGTAGCCTTTGCCGGAGGTGCTTATGTGCTCACGTTTATGGTATATATTCTTAAAATGCACAAGTACCATTCTATCGTCAGGATTACGGTGCTGAATGGTTTCCTTGCCTATGTATTCTATGCCGGCGCCCTGCTTCTCGACCTCGGACGTCCATGGAATGTGATCAACCCAATAATTGGCAATAGTTTCGGCACGAGCTCGGTATTATTTTTAGTAGCCTGGCATTTCCTGCTGTACATGATTGCAGAATTAATTGAATTTTCGCCGGCTATTGCAGAATGGCTCGGAGCCCGACGGGCAAGGAAAATTCTTTCAGGTATGACCATCGGGGCTGTTATTTTTGGCATCACACTTTCAACCCTACACCAATCAGGATTGGGCGCCCTGTACCTGATGGCTAAGGATAAAATACATCCGCTATGGTATTCTGAATTTATTCCCATCCTGTTTTTGGTATCCAGCATTTTCGCAGGACTTTCGATGGTCATTTTCGAGGGATCCATCAGCCACAAGGTATTTTTTAACCAGATCAGCGAAAAAAATCACAAGGCACAGAACGGGATTATCCAGGGATTATCGAAAATTTGTGCAGGCACTATGTTTGCCTACTTTTTCCTGCAACTACTTGTATTTATTCATAACAAGAACTGGAATTTACTAAATACCACGATGGGTTACTGGTTTCTTCTTGAAATGATAGGTTTTGTAATCATACCGATGATGCTGTTCATATATAGCTATCGCACCAGTAATATTTTTATGATACGGCTGGCTGCGATACTGACTATGGTAGGTGTTATCCTGAACAGGCTGAACGTTACAGTAATAGGTTTCCGGTGGAATGCGCCAACGCACTACGTCCCTTCCTGGATGGAAATAGTGGTTACAATGGCAGTTATTTTCACTGAAATATGGATTTTCAGGTGGGTTATTAATCGTATGCCGGTGTTAAGGGAATCGCCTGCATGGGTGAATGAAGAAGAATAAATCAACCGGCTGCAGCAGTATCTGTTGTCGCAGCAAAAAAAACAGAAATCATGGATGGATTTACTTACAACAACATTTTCGAAACGAAAGGTATTGAATACCTGGCAATTATCGCATTTTTTGCGATCCTTATACCTTTCTGGATTTTCCTGAACAAACAGCTAAAGATCCAAAAGCAAATTCAAAAGGCATTAGGTATTCTTACTGCCAATGAGTTGCGAATTCCACAGGGTTTATTTTACAGCAGGAATCACACCTGGACCTTCCTGGAAAAGTCAGGAGAAGCCAAAGTTGGATTGGATGATTTGCTTCTGCATATTACCGGTGAAGTAAAATTCGGTAATCTTAAGAAACCGGGTGTACTGATCAGTAAAGGAGATTTGCTTGCAGATATTGAGCATAATGGCAAACTGCTCAAGGTATTTTCGCCGATTTCAGGAAAGATTATGGATACAAATTCCATCTTCAGAAAAAGTCCCGGATCAGTAAACAGTGATCCTTATACCAAAGGATGGATGTATAAAATTAAACCTTCAAACTGGATCGCTGAAACATACTCCTATTTCCTGGGCGAAGAGGCAACAAATTGGTCGGTGAAAGAGCTGGAAAGATTCAAGGATTTCATTGCAACCTCTTTACACAAATATGACACGGAATCCTCAACTATTATTCTCCAGGATGGAGGTGAATTGCGCGATCATACCCTATCCGACCTTCCTGATGAAGTGTGGCGGGATTTCCAAAAGAACTTTCTGACCTCAATGGTTTGATATTGAATTATTTACTAACCAGAAACTGAACCACTGAAACCAGGCTAGAGAATACTGAAATAATTTATTCTGAGCAGGCGTAATTCCTGCCATTTAACATCCGGACAGATGAAAAATTTTCATATCTTCGGATGTTTCTGCATGTAATGAGGAAAGAGTATTTCCGGCGGAAAATCCCAGTATGTGCATGTAACATCGGTTTACATGGAAACCGGAAGAAATGCCACCAAGAAATCTTTAAGTATAATTTTGCTTTGCAAGGTAATATTAGTCTTCAAAACATACGGAAAGCGAGTAATTCCAGGAAATTTCGGAAAAATTAGCAAATACAGAAGAAACAATACCGGACATTCAGCATCATTTTAGAATTTTGAGACTAATTTAGCATTCGATTAATTTCTTAACAACACAGCAATGGCTTGGTTCAGGAAAATACCCGGTAAAAATAATGGCGGAAGTCCTATTGTTAACGGGTATGTAAAATTCAGGTCATCCATTTACGGCCGGGTAGTATTCATTATTACTATTTCGTCGTTTTTCCTGTTTGTCTCCTTTGGTGTCATTTTCCGGGAGGTAAATGAAGAGTACATGAAATCCGTTATCCGGGAAAGCGGGAATAATATCGGTTTTCTCGTTGAGGGTTCATTGTATCGTTCGATGCTCGAAAACGACCAGACTTCACTTCAAAGTACGCTCGATATTATAAATACGATGTCGGGAATTGACGATGTAAACATGTACGACAGTGACAACCACCTTGTATATACTTCCATTTCGAACGACTCTGTCAATCATAGCGACCCTGACTGTATAAGCTGCCACAGGAATTTTGCCACGATGTTCTCAACCACGGAGAAGTCATACAGGATAATTGGCATAAACAGCGAATGCAGCATGAACCATAATAACAACAACTGCAGGCATCTTTTAATAAAGTCCCCGATTTTAAATGGAAAATCCTGTTATGAGAGTTCCTGTCATGCACACAGTCCAAAAGACAAAGTCCTGGGATCACTGATTATTAAAATACCGCTTGGGGGGCTTGACGCCGCCCTTAAAAAATCGACTACTGACTATTTCCTGCTGGCCGCCCTGATGACAATCTTACTCACTTTGTTTTTAATATTTTTTACAAATAAAAAAATTAAGAATCCATTAAACGCTTTGATTATAGCCAGTGAGGCAGTCGCAAAAGGCGACAAAAGCACAAGGCTTGTCATTAAGCCTAATGAGCTTTCGGATATGAGGATGGTTTCTTCAGCCTTCAATGAAATGCTTGATAATCTTCAGACTGCAACAAATGAGCTTCAAAACTGGTCGCAACAGCTTGAATATAAAGTCCAGAAAAAGTCAGAAGAACTGGGACAGGCACAAAACGAACTTATCAATATTGAAAGGATTGCATCGCTGGGCAAATTATCGCTGTCGGTGGCTCATGAAATCAATAATCCATTATCAGGAATCCTTGTTTATACAAAACTGGTTTCCAAACAATTAAATAACCAGCAATTAGATCCGACAAAGAAAGAGTCGATGTTAAAGCACTTGAAACTGATTGAGAATGAAACGAAACGTTGCGGAGATATCGTCAAAGGCCTGCTGGATTTTTCAAAAAAGGATCAGAATGATTTTGAGCCGAAGCATCTTCATGAAATCCTTCTCGATACTTTCGAACTGATGACTCATCCCATGAAGATTGCTAATATTAA
>JANXXZ010000093.1 GCA_025350385.1 Bacteroidales bacterium | reverse complement strand
TTTTGGTAGGAACTGTAGGGGTAATTTATTTTATCAGGGTATGGATAATTGACAAAAGGGTGTCTGAAATCAGGCCTACCTGGGGATGCGCTTATGTTGCTCCCAATACAAGGATGCAATATACCGGTAAATCATTTTCGAAATCACTCGGCAAACTACTCAGCTTTATCGTGTTGGAAAACAAGCGGTACACTGAGATACCAGTTGACCAGGTATTTCCGACGACACGAAAACATTCCTCGCATTACATAGATTTCATCGAAAATAGGATATTTAACGGAATCTTGAATAGGCTGGTTTTTTCGATGAATTATTTCAATTTTATCCAGAATGGGAAAACCCAGGCATATGTGCTTTATGGTCTGTTTTTCATACTGCTGGTATTTCTCGGGACTATTTTTAACTTTATATGATGGAACTGATAATCGCTTTCGCGGTTGTAATAATCGCAGTTATAGTGCTTATTCCTTTTGCAGGCGCGAAATGGAAGGGCATTCTGACTATAGCCGCGGTGATCATAAGTGCCAGCCTGAGCGGTTTCATAGCTATCCGTTCATTATCGGGATTCAACTTTAGCGTAATCCTTCCGGGATCGTATGTTACCGGTGAAATACCCCTGAGGGTTGATGCACTGTCGGGTTGGTTCATGCTGATTATCAATTTCACATTTATTACCGGTGCTTTTTATGGATTTCAGTACATGAAAGCCTACCGTACCCAAACAGCTAACCTTTCTGTCCATGCGATAGCCTATGTGCTGGTGCATGCATCGCTCCTGGCAATCTGTTCAGTTCAGAACAGCCTGGTATTTCTCATCGCCTGGGAGATTATGGCTCTTACATCGTTTTTGCTGATCATATTCGAGCATTACCGGCAGGATACACTAAAGACGGGCATCAATTTTCTCATACAATCTCATGTTTGTGTGATCCTGATCATGCTGGGATTTATGCTGGTTGCTATAAAAATGAATTCTTTTGATTTTACGGCCATCACTGCATTTTCATTACTGCGCCCGATGTTATCAAATTTTGCACTGTTGCTGGTCTTCTTTATCGGGTTCGGTATAAAAGCCGGTTTTGTTCCGTTCCATACCTGGTTGCCTTACGCGCATCCTGCTGCCCCGGCTCATGTTTCGGGTGTAATGTCGGGAGTAATCATCAAAATTGGTATATACGGAATCCTCAGGGTGCTATTGCTTATCAACAACGATTATACAACCATTGGGTATGTGATATTGATAGTCTCCGTTTTTTCCGGGATTTACGGTGTGATGCTTGCCACGCTTCAGCATAATCTTAAAAAGTTGCTGGCTTATCACAGTATCGAAAATATAGGGATCATCGGAATAGGGGTCGGGCTGGGTTGCATTGGACTTGGGACAGGGAACAGGCTGCTGGGCATTTTTGGTTTTGCCGGCGCTCTTTTGCATACCCTGAATCATTCGCTCTTTAAATCACTCCTTTTTTATGCTGCCGGTAATGTCTACCAGTCAACGCATACCATGAATATCGAACACCTGGGTGGCCTGGCAAAACGAATGCCACATACTTCATTCCTGTTCCTGATAGCATCCCTGGCAATTTGCGGGCTACCGCCATTCAACGGGTTTATTTCGGAATTCCTGCTCTACTCAGGAATGTTAAACGGTTTAACAGGCGGAGGACTGACGCTTGTCTGGATTTTAGCTTTCTCCATATTCGGACTTGTTCTCATAGGCGGGTTGGCCATGCTCTGCTTTACAAAGGCTTTCGGCACTGTTTTCCTGGGCAACCCCAGGCATTCTTTTCATCTGGCTCCTGTCGAAGCAAGGATAGGTACATTAATTCCCATGTATGCAGGTCTTGTATTAATTATTGGAATAGGTCTGTTCCCGAACCAATTCCTGGCATTGCTCACCCAACCGCTTGAACTTTTTACCAGCAAGATAACCACGGGTATACAGGTTCCTGCTGTTCTTTCCTTCGAAGCATTGAACTGGGTGAGTATATGTGCATTTGTGCTTTTCAGTCTGATCGGCATTATATTCTACGTTCGTAAAAGAGTTACCCGGGTTAAACCAAAGAGCATTACCCCGACCTGGGGATGTGCCTATATAGCTCCAACCTCAAAAATGCAGTATACAGCCAGTTCGTATGTAAGAACCTATCGAAAACTGGCCGAAACCGTGCTGACTATCGATGTGAAGAAAGAGGACATTAAAGGTATATTCCCGGTATCGGGGAAGCACGAAACCCATCCATACGATAAGGCCGAAGCTTGGTTTATCGATATCCCGGTAAGGCAGTTGCAGGCATTTATCAACCGTTTTTCATTCCTTCAGAACGGGTACCTGCAGGTATATATAATTTACGGGGTAGCCTTTGTGAGCATGGTACTGGTTGTACCTGTCATTTATAATGCCATCGTGGCCTTGATTCATTTTTTAAACCAGATATAGTATGCTGAGTTTTGTTCTGATACTAATAGCAAGCCTGTTCTTTACCGGGATTATAGCCCGGACCAAGAGCATAGCTTCGGGCAGGAAAGGCCCGGGTATTTTTCAGCCGATAAAAGATGTAATAAGGCTATTTAAAAAGGGTGCCGTTTACAGCGAAACAACCACCTGGGTTTTCCAGGTGGCTCCCAGCATCTATTTCGCTTCGGTGATAATGGCAATTCTGGTCATTCCATTCGGTCAGAACCGCGGAATCATCTCCTTTAACGGCGACTTTGTATTTTTTGCCTATGTGCTTGCGCTGGGAAAGTTTTTCAGCATCATTTCGGCATTGGATACAGGGAGCAGCTTTGAAGGGATGGGAGCCAGCCGTGAAGCCTTGTATTCAATGTTTGCTGAGCCGGCATTCTTTATTCTGATGGGATCCTTTGCATTGCTAACCGGTTATACTTCCTTTTACGAAATCTTCAGGACGCTGCATTTCGGCTCGTCCATTTCGTACCTGCTGGGAACCCTTGCCACATTTGTGCTGGTGACCATCGCAATGATTGAAAACAGCCGCATGCCTATAGATGATCCCAAGACGCACCTCGAGCTCACCATGGTTCATGAAGTTATGATACTCGACAACAGCGGTTTCGACCTGGGGTTGATCATATCGGCTTCCTACCTGAAATTTGCCATGTACGG
>JANXXZ010000046.1 GCA_025350385.1 Bacteroidales bacterium | reverse complement strand
CAAAAGACTGCCAGCTATTTACAGGTATAACCTCCCCTACCCTTTTTTTTTAACTAAAATATGAATTCCTCTTATTTGAAGCCTTTAATGAATAAGTTTGCTAATCTCAAACAGGAAATACAATGTCGACAGGAAAACAACACGTGCCCAGCATTATAAAACTTGATCCCTGGCTCAGACCAGTAACCGACGATGTTATTGCCCGGTACGAGCGATTCAATGCAAAGCTGGCAATGATTGAAAGTAAATATAAAAGCATTTCAGCTTTCTCTTCGGCATACAAAACCATGGGAATTCACTATGATTCAAAACATAAATACTGGATATACAGGGAATGGGCACCTGCAGCTCATTCGTTGTATCTCACCGGCGAATTCAACGACTGGAATACCAATTCTCATCCACTTACATGCATTGAAAACGGGATATGGGAAATAAGGCTCAGTTATGCTGAGAATAAAGAACGATTTGTTCATGGAAGTAAAATCAAGGTATTGGTAAACAGTGATATAGGTTCTCATCTTCGGTTACCTTCCTATATTACCCGAGTGGTTCAGGATGAAGATACAAAGAATTATTCCGGACAACTTTGGTTTCCACCCCGGTACAACTGGAAGGATGATGATTTTAACTTCGGGAATAAGGATCAGCTTCTGATTTATGAGGCTCATGTTGGCATGGCCCAGGAAAAGGAAGGTATTGGTACTTATACTGAATTCACAAAAATCATTTTACCCAGGATCAAGAAGGCAGGCTATAACGCAGTTCAACTCATGGCAATTCAGGAACATCCGTACTACGGATCATTTGGATACCATGTAGCTAATTTTTATGCAGCTTCTTCAAGGTTCGGTACTCCAGAAGAACTGAAGACGCTTATCAGCACAGCACACCAGATGGGTATTGCTGTAATAATGGATCTCGTTCATTCGCATACTGTTAAAAACCTGAATGAAGGCTTAAATCTTTTTGACGGTAGTGAAACGCAATATTTCCATCCTGGAGAGCGTGGAGAGCATCCCAACTGGGATTCAAAATTATTCGATTATGGAAAAACAGAAGTACTTCAATTTCTGCTTTCAAATATAAAGTACTGGCTCGAAGAATATCATTTTGATGGTTTTCGCTTTGATGGCGTGGGTTCAATGATGTATTACCATCATGGAGACGAGCCAATTGATTCTGTTGACAAGTATTTTACACAGGGAGTTGAATGGGATGCTATAACATACCTTCAACTGGCAAACTACCTTTCTCATAAAATAAAACCCCATGTTGTAACCATTGCAGAAGACGTTACCGGAATGCCGGGTCTCAGTCTTGCAATCCAGGATGGCGGTGTCGGGTTTGATTACAGGCTAGGAATGGGGATTCCTGACTTCTGGATCAAATACCTGAAAGATATTCCTGACGAAGATTGGAGCGTGAACGAAATGTGGAACGTACTTAATGACCGCCTGCCCTATGTAAAAACTGTTACCTATTGCGAGTCGCACGACCAGGCACTTGTGGGAGACAAGACAATTGCATTCAGGTTGATGGATAAAGAAATGTATTATCACATGCAGGTTGATGATACCAACACGATAATTGACCGTGGTATTGCCTTGCATAAAATGATAAGGCTATTTACAATAGCCCTAGGCGGACAGGCTTACCTGAATTTTATGGGAAATGAATTCGGACATCCGGAATGGATTGACTTCCCGCGTGATGGTAACAACTGGAGTTATAAATATGCGCGCAGGCAATGGTCGCTCGTTGATGACGAACAGTTGAAATATAAGTACCTCTCCTGTTTTGATCAGTCAATGCTTCTAATTTCTTTAAAAAATAATTTGCTTCTTGCGTCAAATTATGCGCAACTTCTTAATGCAGATGAGGTTAATAAATGTGTTATTTTTCAACGCAGCGGACTGGTTTTTCTCTTCAATTTCCATGTCTCCAATTCCATTCCTGATTATGAGTTTTCCGTTTTCGAAGATGGTGATTATTCGATAATTCTCAACTCTGATAGCCTGGAATATGGCGGTCATGGCCGGATTGATGAAAAAATTACCTATCCGGCAGTCTATAATAAAAAAGATTCATCGTTTCGGTTACGCATTTATCTGACCAACCGGACTGCTATCATTCTTAAAAAACAAAGTAAGTCAGCCAGATAGAACTTTTGAAGTAAAATTTTGTTAAATTATTAAAAAGGATATTGTTTTTTAAAATAGTTCCGTATAATTGTACGTTCAACAAATCGACATTATAAACTATGCAAAAAGAGCGTAAAAAGCTAATAATCAATTACCAAAGTGTTTCTCCTGAGCTCATGGAGGCAATCCGTAAAAAGTACCCACTTGGGTGGGTGAATCATACTATGAAAATTAAAACATCAGGCAATTCCTTTTTCTTTGCAATTACAGTTGACACGGAAGAAGCAAGTTACCTGATCAAAGTCCCGGTAAAAATTGACAACAAGTCAGAAAAAGACGATGAGGATTTCTTTGAAGAAACCGCTGATGTTAAGGAATCAGGGGATGGTTTTGCTGAGGAGGAAGAACAGGAAACAGAAAAAGAAGAATGAATGTCACCCGAATTAACCGTTTCATGGATCTATTTATCTTAACAACTTTTAACAAATGAATTCACCAAACCAAACGAACTAATATTACTTTAGCAACTGCATGTTTGCTACATGCAACTACCTGACCGGTTAGAATAAAAAACAAAATAAGGGACTTTTCAGTCCCTTTTTTTTATTCCTGCTATTCAACCCTGCTCTTTATCAAAGAGTTAGATTACTTGGCTTACAATGCCGATCATTGTTAAGTTTCAGCCGGTTATATTCTAATTTATTACGATCTTTCTGGAGGATGATTCATTTTCAGATTCCAGTTTGATCAGGTAAATTCCCTTTGCAAAAGATTGAAGATCAATTAACTCATTAATTTCATAACTCTTTGGTAAATCTTTAGCAAAAACCTGTCTGCCCTGAGTGTCAATAACGCTTATTTTGATCGGATTTTCATATAACAGTTCAGCGCTAATCTGGAATACACCCTTGCCGGGATTTGGGAAAATTTTGATATTATCCTTTAACAAAATATCATTTACTGAGGTTGGCTTTGCAATTTCAAACCAGTTTGTGTTAAATTCACCGGCTACAACATAAAGCCGCAAGGTATAATTACCTTGAGACAGCGTAACTTTCATCGATTGGTTTTTCCATACCTGCCATCCGCCGGTTGCAACAATACTGATTGTATTTAGCGTAGTAAATGTTCCTGTATCTCCAATCCTGAAATCCAATCTTCCATTTGAATACAAGGAAGCAAACCGGAAATTAACCGAATATTCACCAGCTTCGGAAACATAAACCAGGTAATCAAGGTAATCACCTGGATTTGCAAAACCTGCATCTTTTCCTCCACCTATATCCGTGCAGGTTTCGAATTGAAAACCATTATTGATGCAGAAATCTTCAGCTTCTATTTTGCATGGAATCAACAACCGGCGTGGCAGGTTGTTTTTTACATCCTTATCGGTAAACAGTTCCAGTGAATTATTACCTGAATGCACCGATGAAGCATTATATGAAAGCTTAACCAACTGTGTATATCTGATATTAGTTCCGAGCACCAAAATCAGGCCTCCCGGATTTGCAGGATCTAAACTAACGTTTGTAATAATATCCTGGACGCCATTCACCTTAACCTGGAAATCGTTTAAATTGGCTGTCAAAGCCGTAATCTCTTTGTTTAAAGTGATAAATACCTTATCTCCACCCATTGAAGTTCTGGCTGATATAAATGTGAATGGAACGGAATCAACACTTTCTGGGTTAACAAATTGGAAATAACCCAAGTTTGATCCGCCTTTGTCAGATATTACTCTTACTTTGTGCCGGCCTGCCGGAAAAATTATGTTGTTTAGGACTGAAGTACTCCAGATTTGCCATCCGCTTGTATTAACAAGGCTTTGCGCACTGCTCACATCTATACCGTCAATTGCCAGATGAATAATTCCGGGAGTGCCGTTGCAAGCTGAACGGACTTTCACCTGATATGCTGCGGCAGAATCAGCATCAACAGTATACTGCATCCATTCGCCATCTGCAGTCCAGCCAACATCATATCCGATATTGCTTGGATCAGCGTCAGCGCACTTTTCAATATCAACGCCATCATTCCTATACTCCCATCCCTGGTTCCAGTTCACATATACACCGGTATTCTGGCTATAGTTTGCAGTATCAGTATCCGAGTATGCATATGAATTTCTGCCTAAATCATAATTTACAAAAGGAATTGCTTCCGATGGATGGTACACTTTAAATGGAATTGTTTCGAGAGTATGTGGTTGCCTGATCATGGCATCAATTACATCCCGTTGAACCACACAGTTTTGAATCCGGTGATGGTCCGACCATTCCATTACGGCTTCAAATGCCTGGTAAGAATTCATAACAGGGTTCCCGGTCTTCCAATAGCTTATG
Organism: Bacteroidales bacterium; assembly: GCA_025350385.1. Lineage (GTDB taxonomy): Bacteria > Bacteroidota > Bacteroidia > Bacteroidales > UBA4417 > UBA4417. Next base: position 10,077 of record JANXXZ010000046.1, on the reverse strand, counting down.
AGGTTATCATATTTTTGACTGTCGGGGACTTTCAAAATATTGTTGATTCCTGCTTTTTTAACCGGCCACCATGACCAGCCGATATGTTTTGATTCACACAGTGCAATAAGACTGGTAAACCATGAATTTGAGTTTTCACCTGATTCACCCAGCCAGATGGGCACATTGTTGTTATTCCGCATATTTACCACCCAGTCGAGGGCTGCCGGGTCATTATATGTCCAGTATTTATGAAAACTGTATGCCATATTAGTATCCCAAGGTGGGGTTAAACCTGTAAAATCGTTGGCAAACCAGTTTCCTTCAATAAAAATCAGGTGATTGTGATCCACTGCTCTGATGGCAGCAGTTATTTGTTGATATAGCTGTTTGAGCATTGTTCCGTTTGGCAAATTCCAGTTGGGCTCATTAATCAGGTCATATCCACCCATCCAGGGTTCATTGCCATATCTTCCGGCAAGTTTGGCCCAAAGTGCGACCGTTTTCCGGCGGTTTTCAGCACTTTCCCAAAGTGATGGTTTAGTGGCGTCATAATCGGAAATATTTGCATCGTGACCTTGTCCACCGGGTGCCCCATGCAAATCAAGTATAAGGTACATTCCATCTTGAGAACACCAGAGGAGCAATGAGTCCAATCTTGTAAATCCTTCCTCAAGCCATGTGTCCTGTCCTGCAACCGGCTCTTCTTCGATAGGTAAAGTGAGCCATTTGTAATGCATGGCCACCCTGATGCTGTTAAAACCCCAGACTTTCATTGAATCAACATCCGTTTTTGTGAAATGATTGTTTAGCCAGAAAGTATAGAATGTGTTGGTATTTGTCACCCCAATCGTCTGGATAAGTTTCTGGCGGATTTGAGTATGAGTACCGGCAAAATCAGCCGTTTTCATCATATACCCTTCATTAATCATCCAGTTCCCGGTGCCGATACCTCGAAGAATAACCTCTTCATTGTTGCCATTGTATATATATTTTCCATTGGCATGAAGATAACCTTGCGCACATGCGAAAATGGAACAGCCCAGAAGCAACAACAGTAACAATCCAACTTTTACTAGTCTATTCTTCATTTAAACAATATTTTTAAATGTATATTCCTTTTACTTCATTTATAATGAAGCACATAGGGATGATTTGTTTTTAAAGTAAGCTCATGATTCTGAAAGAAAACCTCTATAATTATCAGTCAGACCAAGATAAAGTGTTTTGCAGTTTTCATTGCAAAATTAACCCAAATTCAAGTGAGGCAATCGAATAGAAATACATCAAGTGTACATCAAACGCACTAAAAGCGATTGTTTCCACAAATGTTAAAGTATTACCTGATAATTCCGAAGTATAAAGTATGCGTTTGTAACTTGGGCCGATACATAGTTAAATTGAATTAATGACAATAAAACCGATAAACTCCAGATATTTTTTAAGACTAAAATTTAGTACTGATGCGTTAAAATTCGTTTGTTCCAAAAATGTATTGTTCTATGACTTTTTAATTGACCTGATTATCTGCAAGCAGTTCATTCTGTGGTATTATCAAAAACTGAATGTTGTAAGCAAAACTAGAGGCCAATTCAAATCAAAAAATCAAGAAACGCTTATATTTAACATTATGTCAGTTGTTTATGAAATATTGCAAAAGATTAACGCATCACTAGTAACTAAAATTCTTTAATCAACGAGACTAATAAAATAAACAGGTTTCCTGATTGCTCTATGCGTCTTTTTTAAATTATGTTTCATTAAAACTTAAAATCCTGAAAAAGCAATGGGGAACCTTCCGTTCAGGAAAGTTCCCCATCCCAGTGGCAGCAACCGTAGTTGATGTCCTGGCCGGATTGTTGCTTTGCAGGTTACGCAGTATGCCTGACGATGAAGAAAGGCTGCTGCTGTTGTCAAAAAGAATGACTTGCGTCAACTCTTGTTTTTCCGGCTTGAACTTCACATTTCCATAAACTTCTTGCGAAGAATGTGTAATCTGCGTTGCTTAGGGTTTGATCAACACCTTTTAAGGGGCGACTGACTTACTTCCCCGGGCCGGTACCTGCATTTGAGGTGGTTAACGCCGGCATAACCCGAAGGTGCTGCTTTTGTTTTCCAGGTTTGCATCAAGTGTTGCCACTTAAGCAACTCCCCCTGTTCTCCAAATCGTTCCCGGGCATTTTCCTTGCGGATAAACCCTGGAGGGTTTCTGACTTCCTTTCGTAAGCCTGTCTCCAGGCATGGATTGTAGGTCGGGGAAAGGGCCCTTACGGATCCAGGTAGGTAGGCAACATGGCTTCACCCTAAGGTGATGCTTCCGTTTCCTTCGCAATTCCGGGGAATAACACGGGTTGTCGGATCCATCAGGTTTTCCCTTTAATCGTACAAATCCTTGCGGTTTTGCATTTCCTGCTGAGAAACTGATCCTGGATGTTCAACCCGTTGCCGGGCATCAATCCTGACCATAACCTTTGTTTCTTTCGAAACTGACACGAACTATATCATCCTGCGATGGTTTCGTAAATGCCTGGTTCCGATCCTTGTATCCCTTTCCTTGCTCCCGGCTCTGCTCCTCTCTTGCTACTAACCCTCTCGGATTTTCAACTCCTGATTCACATGGTTCAAGTCGTTTTCCCTTTTTCAAGTTCCAGTTTCTGTCGCCCTGAGCCGGTTACCTTAATCACATCCGGTGAAATAAATGTACAACTATTATGATCCCGAAATCAAGTGTTTTGGCAATATTTACCTAACAATAAGCTAACGAGGGTTATGAACAATTGTTAATAACTTAACATTATGATAATTTATTGATTATGTGCTGATTACAATCAATTATATAAATATCAGGTTACAATCTCAACCTCAGGCCTGCCTTTCTTTATTCTCTTTACTTTGCATTTAAGCATTTTCAGGTCGTGGACAAGGAAAGAATTGTCACCGGAAACTTCTAATTCCAACTGATTTTTAAAAATATCTTCAATAACCAGAATTTTCTTTTCCTTTCTTTGTAGCTCTGCCAGGAGCTGAAAATCATAAATTTTGCCTTCTGAATAATAGGGATGCCTGGGCTCTAAAAATATCCTGCCTGTACAATTAATCCGGTCAACGCGACATTCAACCATTTGTCCTGGTTGTAAACCAAAGGCGGAATAAATTCCGGCTTCGATAAAATGTCGCTGACCATAAGGATCTTCCAGAATATAGTAATCCTGGTTATCCTGCATTTTTACCTTGTTCCGGATAAGGAAATCGAGGATATCCCCTTCTTCGAGCTTAAACTTACCTAATGAATTTTCGGGCGAAGTCATAGACAAGGATAAATGAAGAAAATGCAAAGATTAGAAAACAAGGAATCGAAAGAACAAAGTTAAGTTTGTTTCCTGAGTTCTTTATGATATTCATTCCTGCGAAACCAGCCTATTTTTCGCGCATTACCCGTTTTATACCTTTGAGCTTCGATAAGCGGGCTATGATCAATTCCAGGTGCGATTTTCCATTCACATTGATGGTTAATGAACCTTCAAATTTTCCACTGTTGCTCGAAAGGTTCACCGAGCGGATATTAGCATTAAGATCGCGGGAAATTAAGTCAGATATCTGGTTTAACATACCCAACTGGTCATCACCGGTAATTTTAATGGTTGCCAGGTATGCCGATGCTTCTTCCTTTTCAGCCCAGCGGGCGGTAACTACCCTGTAGATATACTTCGATAACATCTGGGGAGCGTTGGTACAGGTTGTGCGATGTATTTTTATTCCCTCAGCTACCGTAACAAACCCGAAAATTTCATCACCATATACAGGCTGGCAGCAACGTCCAAGCTTAACATCATCAATGGGAGTGTCTTCATTAATGATTACTATGGCTTTGCTCAACTGTTTTTTTGAAGGGTGTGGTGATACTTTTGTAAATACTCTTTCCGGCAGTTTGATTTCTTCTGTCTTTGACGAAGGCGACAAAGCTTCCTTTATCTTTTGCAGGTCATACGTCCCCTCTGCAATTCCGTGAAAAAGGTCCAGCGTGCTTGCAGCTTTGAAGTAAGTCACCAACTTATTCCCAAGATCATCAGTATAGTTTACTTTTTGCTGACTAAGTTTACGGATCAACATCCCTTTGCCAGTATCAGCTTTCGAAAACTCTGCATCTTTCAGAAACCTTTTAATCTTGGTGATAGCTTTTGATGTGGTTGCATAACCCAGCCAGTCATTATTAGGCTTCTGATTTTTCGAAGTGATTATTTCAACCTGGTCACCGGTTTTTAATACATACTTTAACGGAACAAACAGGCTATTTACCTTGGCTCCAGTGCACTTTTGTCCGATTTGGGAATGAACTTCAAAGGCGAAATCCAGAACGGTAGCGCCACTCCTCAGTTTTTTCAGGTCACCTTGCGGTGTAAAGGCATACACATAATCAGTAAACAACTCCATTCGTGCAGAAGTATCAATTTCTTCATCTCCGGGCACATAATTTTCGAGAATGGATCTGACATTATTCAGCCATTTGTCGGCGGCTTCTGCAGCATTTACAAGTGCTTCTTTATATTTCCAATGCGCAGCCTTACCCTTTTCGGCGGCTTCATCCATTCGCTGAGACCTGATCTGGACTTCAATCCATTTAAAGCGTGGACCTGCAACCGTGGTATGCAAGGATTCATAACCATTGGGCTTGGGTGCAGAAATCCAATCGCGGAGACGTGAAGGATTAGGCGGATATATATTTGTCACCAGCGAATAGGCTTTCCAGCAATCCGGTTTCTCTTCTTCAGGTTTGCTCTTTGTAATTATCCTGATTGCAAAAAAGTCATATACCTGCTCAAAATCAATGTTTTGCTTTCGCATTTTATTCCAGATTGATGGAATAGACTTCGTACGTGACTTGATTTCACAACTAAGTCCTTGGGAGGCGAGTTCCTTCTTTATCGGCTCAATAAACTGTTTGAAGTATTTTTTTTGTTCTTCTCTCGATTCTTCGATTTTGCGTGCAATACTGCCAAAAACTTCCGGGTAAGCATGCTGCATAGCAAGTTCTTCAAGTTCGGTTTTTATCCTGTATAGCCCCAGCCGGTGGGCAAGCGGAGTATATAGTCCTGAAGTTTCAATTGATATCTGTTGCTGTCTTTTCTGCGGCAAGAGATCAATAGTGCGCATAAAGTTGAGCCTGTCGGCAAGCCGGATCAGGATTACCCGTATGTCATCCGACATGTTTAGCAACAATTGGATAAAGTTTTCAGGATTGATGGATATTTTCTCCATTCTAAGTTCAGAGATCCTGCGCAGACTTGTTACAATCCGTGAAACCCGCTTTCCGTAACGTTTTTCGAATGATTCTCTGGTTTCAGGAGAATCAAGTGCTATATCCAGTAATAAAGCCGAAAGTATGCTTGAAATATCCAGTTCCATTTCTTCGGCTACAATCCTTGCAACCGAAATGGCATGATTGATAAAAGGATCACCGGTTTCGCGAAGCCTGTCTTTATATGTAAAAAGCACTTCTTCATAAGCCATACGGATCAAACGCAGGTCCTCAGGGTTGTTAATATATCTGCATGAAGTTAGTAGCAACCTGTATTGATGCCTTACCTCCTTTGACGCCTCATTTTTAGTCTCGCTATACATCTATACTATTTTCTTTACTAATCATTGACTGATTGGATTACCATTGACAGGAAAATTCAAACGCCCGGCTTTTCACCGGGCGTTTCAGAGATGTTTTATTTAACTGATCAGCACTTCAAAGCCGGAAACAATTCTTAACATAGAAAGGCTAGCTTTTGTTTACAACAGCACAATTGTTTACTTCACCCTAACGCCTGTACCCGGTTTTTGTTTTGTATTTGTATTCCTTTTAGTATTTGTATTGGTATTTGTATTTTTTTTAGTATTTACATTCGACGGTGGATCAACATTCCCGTTTTGTGGTCCCGGTTTGTAATATTTCATTGCTTCTGGAAGAAAAGCCTGGATCTGGGCTATCCGGTGCTGATCACTGGGATGAGTACTCAGTAATTCAGGTGGTTTTGCACCTCCCTGAGATGCCATTTCCTGCCAGAATGAGAGGGCCCTCTCCGGATTATAACCCGCCATAGCCATGAAGATAAGTCCCAGTTTATCTGCTTCCAGTTCATGCTGTCGCGAATAAGCCAGCTGTCCTAATTGCGACCCCACGCCGAATGCAGTAAGAAAGATATCGCGGGTCTGCTGGGGTTTCTGCTGCATATAAACCTCCAACCCAATACCGGCAGCCTGTATGGCTAACTGCTGGCTCATACGTTCATTCCCATGGTCAGCTACTGAATGAGCTATCTCATGACCCAGAACAACCGCAAGACCTGCATCATCCTTAGTAAGAGGCAGAATCCCGGTATAAACCACAACTTTGCCTCCCGGCATGCACCAGGCGTTCACTTCTTTGCTGTTTACGGCATTGAATTCCCATTGATAACCCTCAATCCTCTTGGCGTAACCATTATCGCGCATGTATTTATCTACAGCAGCACTTACCCGTTGACCAACGGCAGTCACTTCCGCTGATTGAAAAGTTGGTGGATTTACCGGAGGATTTTCTTTAAGAAATGAGGCATAATTTTCCTTGCTCATTTTATTCATCACAGAGTTAGGCAGCAATTTTATCTGTTTTCGGCCGGTTATCGGAACTTTCTGGCAAGCAAACAGTGAAAACAAAAGAAATAAGATAGAAAGACTATGAATGTTGATTCTCATTGCGTTAAACTTTTAGATTTAGATGTACTTATTCAATAGTTGTAATGAGACCTCTTTTTTTCATTTCAGCATGAAGAGGTTTTAATTCAGAAAGATCGCCACTCTTTACACCACATTTCCCCTTGTTATGAGCAACAAATGCACACTGCTCAGCTTGTTCAGGCTGGTGATGGCAAACCTCAATGAGTGTTTCAATCACGAAATCAAAGGAATTGATGTTGTCATTATAAAGGATAAGTTCCTTTCCCGGATAAATAAGATCAGCGGGATGATCAGTAATTTCCTGTTTTTCCTTGGTCATTTGATATCAGTGTATTAATGCAAAATTAACGATTTCCACTCAAAATTCAGAACTTATCTGTTGGAGTGAACCCTAATCAATCGAAATTTGTTTAGTTTATTTATAGTGATCAATAGCCGGACAATATACATACCAATAATCAGCACAATTAATGAAAAAGAAGAATTCATCGGTATCAGGAGGTAATCTTGTCGAATTTATAATTTCTCTCGAAAATCAACTTTTATTAACATTACCTGGTGCTGAATCACAATTGAAACTAGCACCTGTATGCAGGCTTGATGAACTAAGGCAGGAGCCACCTGAGGATGCAATTCAGAGCAGTGTCCTGCTGTTAATCTTTCCGGTTGATAGAACACTGCGAATAGCAGTTATCTTAAGATCTGTATATGATGGTGCACATTCAGGACAAATCAGTTTCCCTGGTGGTCGTAAGGAACTTTCGGACAATAGCCATGCTGAAACCGCTTTACGTGAAGCCATGGAAGAAACCGGTATTGTTCCTGCAAATGTTAAGATATTAGGCGCTCTAAGCAGGTTGTATATTAACCGGAGTAATTATGTTGTATACCCGTTTGTTGCTTTCACTGAAGTCCGCCCGGAATTTACAGCCGATCCGGTGGAAGTTCAGGAAATTGTTGAAGTCAACCTGGATGAAAAAATTTTGAATGAATCAATCAGCCGAGAAACAATTCACCTGAAGAACGGTATAAGCTTTGAAGTTCCAGGTTATAGACTGGGTAATCATTTTATGTGGGGAGCAACAGCAATGATATTCAGTGAATTACTGGATGTCATCAGGTTGATTGATAAATGATTGTATTAAACGCAAATAATAGGTCATTCAAATCACCGTCGATGACCCTCATAACAAAAAGGAAGCGTTTGATTTAATATCCAGGATTTATTTCTTTATGTCATTCGCTGCATTATACACAACCTCACCATTCACTATCGTGTATTTCACCTTTACTTTTGGAATATTCTTTTCAGCAATACTCAGAATATCAGCATCAAGGATAACAAAATCTGCCATTTTGCCTTTTTCAATACTTCCTATCTTGGTTTCCTGGAAAGAAGCACGTGCAGCCCAGATGGTGACACTCTTCAAGGCGTCAAGCCGTGAAAGTGCATTCTCGGGTAAGAAACCCATAGCTGGTTTTCCTTCCAGGTTTTTACGTGCGACTGCTGCATAATAGGTTATCAAAGGGCTGATGTTTTCGACCGGAAAATCAGTTCCATTCGGAATCCATCCATTTTCATCCATCAGCCGATGATACGCATATGCATTCTTTAGACGGGTGTTGCCTAAGCGCGCTTCGGCCCATGACATATCGGAAGTTGCATGGGTTGCCTGAACCGAAGGAATTATTGAGTACTTGCCAAAAATATCGAAATCATTTTCATTCACTACCTGGGCATGTTCAATACGCCAGCGCAGATCATTTTTACCTTTCAGGAATTCACAGTAAATCCGGAGAACCATGCGTATTGCCGAATCACCAATGGCATGGGTATTTACCTGGAAGCCATATTTTTTGGCATTTTGGCATACAGTCCTGATTTCATTTTCAGGAGTAACAATGATTCCATAATTGGAAGGATCATCAGAATAGGGTTGCAGAAGGCATGCACCTCTGGAACCTAAAGCTCCGTCAGCATAGAGTTTAACTGAACCAACCCTTAAAAAATCAGTTTTATATCCTCCTTCCGGCATGAAAAAATTCATGTTCTCATCAGTAGGATTCATCATGGCATCAAGCCTCAGCTTGATTTTTCCAGCCTTTTGCAGTGAGTCGATCAGCAGAATTGCTTTTTTATCCACTCCGGCATCATTTACCCCCGTAAGCCCGACTGCATGGCACAGTTCCGTTGCCTTAACCAATAGTTTGGTCATTTCGGCAGCGGTTGGCAAAGGGATGGCTTCTTTCAGTTTATCAGCGCAATGTTCAAGGAACAGGCCAGTTGCCTTTCCATCATGAAGGATTGCTTCACCCGATGTATAAGGCTCAGTGAGCCCGGCCTTTCTTATGGCTGCATTGTTTGCTAAAACAGCATGACCATCAACTCTGGTCAGAACAACAGGAATATCGGGGAATAATTCATTAAGTTTATTATTATCAGGAAACTGCTTTCCGGGCCACTTGTTCTGATCCCACCCTCTGCCAACAATCCAGCTTTCAGGATTCAATTTGTGGTAGTTCTTTATTATGTCAATTATTTCCCTGAAAGAACCAGCCTCAGCCAGGTCAGCATACCGAAGATTGAGTGCAAACCCGGTGAAGTGAGAATGAGCATCAATGAATCCAGGAAAAATAAATGATTTATGGGCATCCAGATAGTGTTTTGCTTCAAAACGGCTCCTGACTTCTGCATCACTTCCTACCGCAACAATTTTACCTTTTTTCACTGCAATACATTCAACGGTGCGGTTCAGGCTATCGACGGTATAAACTGAAGCATTGTAGATAATCAGGTCTACATTTGTTTTAAAATCACTACAGGATTGTATCATTATAAGGAGCGATAAGAAAGCAATCAACTTAACTGAACTCTTCATTTAATTATATTTACAAGTTTTTTACATACAAAAGTCAGGTGCAAAATTATCAATAATGATCGAGTAACTAAGGAGCAAATATTTTCTGTCATAAGGTTATAAATATCAATCAGACAATAGATTAAACCTGTTTATCAACAAAACCAGGCGAGATTTGTTAGTATTAATGTTATATTTGTTACCAAAGCAGCCTGCATTTTTTTAATTTTGCTTTGAAATTCTAAGAAACCTAGCCGATATCATGAACAAATCGCTTCTTACCCCAAAATTTTATCTAGTTCTAAGTATAATCTTAACTGGGGCTGCGCTCCGTTTAATGCCACACTGGCCTAACTTCACACCCATTGCTGCCATTGCCCTGTTCGGCGGAACCTACCTCAAGCGGAAAGATATGGCTTTCATAGTACCGATCGCCGCCATGTTACTGAGTGATTTAGTGCTTGGTTTTCACAACATCATGATACCTGTATATTCCAGTTTCCTTCTCATTGTAATGCTCGGTTTCCTGCTTCGC
>JANXXZ010000572.1 GCA_025350385.1 Bacteroidales bacterium | reverse complement strand
AATGGAGATGGTGAGCATGAGAGCACCGCGACGGCCATCCTGGGCAACTTCACGGGTGGAGTTGCTGTACCGTTCCATAAACGGAACAATGCCCGTAGATGAAAGTGCGCTGTTCTTTACCGGGCTGCCCGAAGGCCTGATGTGGGAAAGATCATGTCCCACACCACCTCGGCGTTTCATAAGCTGTACCTGTTCTTCGTCCACTTTCATGATGGCTCCGTAAGAGTCCTGGTTACTGTCGCTGCCAATTACAAAACAGTTCGACAGGGAGGAAACCTGGAAATTATTTCCTATTCCTGCCATTGGGCTCCCTTGCGGAATAATGTATTTAAAATCCCTGAATAGTTCAAAGATCTCTTCTTCACTCAAAGGGTTAACATATTTTTGTTCAATTCGGGCTACTTCGCCGGCAAGCCGGTGGTGCATGTCGTCGGGGGTGCGCTCATAAATGTTTCCGTCGCTGTCCTTCAGCGCGTATTTATTCATCCAGACATTAGCGGCCAGGGTGTCACCTTTGAAATATTCAGTAGCAGCAGCCTGAACTTCTTCGTGCGAATAAGCTGTTAATTCAGTCTTTACAGAGGTGTTTTTTTTAGGTTGCATCGTTGGTTTTGGTTCGGGCAGTGAATGTGGAAGTGCATCAGCGATCTCCTTCATTTCCGGCTTCATTTCTGGGCGGCGGCGCTGCTCTCGCACCATTCCGTAAAAATTATTTCTGATGTCCTCTTCCATGGAAGAATCAATGAGCGAAAAGAGATTTGCGTCGATAAGTTTGTCCATTCTCCTTTTCTTCTTTTTCATTAAGTGTCAAAAACCTGAAAGCCAACAGTTCTACTTTAACATACCTGCCGCAAAAGATTTCGACCAATTTACACTAGGTTCAGCCTCTACACAAACTGTTTTATTAACAATATTTAGTTTAGTAAGAGTTAACCGTTTGAAAACCAGCGATTAAAAACCTTGATAACTAGTGGAACCCTTGATAGTCGCAGGCTCCAGAATGCCTGATATCAGGGTGTTATAACTATAGTAAAATAAAATTACCAAAGCAATAGATAATTTGATATTTAGAATACCACCAGTTTACACTGTATAAATGATTGATAACCTGAATTATGGCATGTAGCTGATGAGTGACGAAAGAGAAGAGCCGATTGAAGCAAGTTGTGGAAATATTCCGGCTGATTCAAGCTTCCTGCCGTTTAATGTTGCATCCGAACCTGTCATGAAATGCCGGTTCTCTTTTTTAAACAGGGCCTTTCTGCCAGATCAGTTTTTTACCAAACCCAAGTTGGTTATGAGTCATTTTGATGAAATCAGGCTCAATTCCCCAAAGGTACAACTGGTTGAAAACCACTACAGGGAACTTGGCTATATAGGCTTTATGAGCAGTTTTATATTCCTCCGCATGCAATTCACGGCATCTTCCTGTAAATTGTATTCCCTGTATCCTGCCGATTATTAAGGTTTCAAGAGCAACAACGCCTGAGACTTGCGGTTGTTCATTCAACTCACGGATATGACGTGTATTATGCTCGGAAGTGAACACAAAGAGGTTGAGGGGTTCGAGGTAAACATAAAAGCAGCTGCAGGTATAGGGCCGGTTTTCGTGCGAAGTGGCTAGTGTAAAAACGTGATGTTTCTTAATAAAGGCGGTAATTCGCCGATCAATTGGATCCATGGTAGTTGGTGGGTGAAGGAGTGAATGAGTGAGGGAGCGAGGGAGCGTGAGGGTTTAAGGGCGTGAGGGTGTGAGGGCGAGAGAGCGAGAGAGTGAGAGGGCGAGAGGGCGAGAGAACGTGAAGGCGTGAAGGGGAGAAAAGGAGAAGGCGTGACTGTATCTTTAGTCTTTTTACTTTTATCTTTTTACTGAATCCTTAGCTTTTAATTATCATGCGCAAAGCTATAGCAATAAGTGCGAAACCAAATATTTTTTTTACAGTAGAAACGGGTATATTCAACGCGATTTTTGAACCGAAAAAACCGCCGATTGTGAAGGCGATGGCAATGATAAGGGCATACTTAAGGTTTAACTGGCCTGATTTGTAATAGTTCATTACTGCCAGTATTCCAACCGGGGGCAACATCACCGCGAGGCTGGTCCCCTGAGCTTCGATTTGCGTTAAACCAAGAAGGTAGATCATGGCAGGAATCATGATGACTCCTCCGCCCAATCCTACCATACCACCGAAAATCCCGGCAGCTAATCCAATTAATAACAGTATTCCAACTACCTGTAAACTCATGGTTAAATGAATTAGTTTGTGAATGAATATGAAGGGGAAGTCTTTTTCTATTTTTTGGGTCAGTTAAAATTTTCAAAATCAAAGGTATGATCAGAATTTAATTGCTTTTATAGAAGGTATGAAGGTTCATTTCCGGATTCAGAAGATAATACAGCGTCCTGTTTTTTCCCCCGCCACCCCATGTTCCTTAGCCCCTCGCCCCTCCTTTTTTATTAAATGCTTCTTTTATACTTGAAACATAAAACTAAACGATCTCTAAAAATCAAGGCTCAGCGAAAGATAAAACTGCCGGGGTTGAACAACATGGTCGTCAATCCCCCATGACCAGTCGGCACGCATGAAATATCCAAGCAGGCTGCTCCTGAGGCCAAATCCGTATCCGGCAACCATCGGGCTTTTTTGTACCTGGACAGTTATGGTCAGAGGCGGGCGGATGATTGTCTGCGTGAAAAAGGTGTTTTCGTCCGAGAGCGGGTTCAGCCCTTTCCATGCCGCACCCAGGTCACCAAAGCCTACAACCTGAAAATTATTCAGGAAGTCGGATTTAAGCGGACGATTAAAGAGGTATTTAAAAACCGGGAAGCGCAATTCGGAATTTATGAGTGCAAAGGAGTTTCCGCTTCGGACATTCTGTTTAAACCCGCGCATATTAGTGGCCAGGGTTTGAAATGCATAATTTTGTGAGTAGTCAATCTGGTTATTGTTGTCAAACCCGGGTACCAGCCAGTTGTCCACTCCCCCGAGATAGTAGAGCAACTTGTTTTTGCCAAGCGAGGTGCTGGTTGCAAACCGGTTTGCCCAGATAAATGTCCGGTGAATGCGGGTATAGTGCCTGAAATCAAGGCCGACCACGATCATGTTTGTTGCTTTCTTGTTGACCAGCTGGTAATACTCACCGAATACCATCGAACGGATACCCTGGTAAAGATTGAGGCCAAGATCGCGGGTATTGTCAAATATAAGCTGACCTTTTGCTATTGCCCAGGTATTGTTCACATCGTGCATTTTAGCTGTTGCCTGGTCCATAGCCAGCACAATGGCCCTGTCGTACTGCATTGTTCCCGTGCCTTTTAATGCCAGTACCTCGCTGAAGGGATACCGTAAAATGTAATGCAGCTCGTGAATCCTGTGCCGTACATAGGCATTTGAATAGCTTACATCAAAGGAGGTCCTGTGAAAGAACATTTCACGGTCGGTACGGTGTTTCAGGTTGGCAAATCCGAGCAGGTATTCGTTGTTGATGAGGTCGGAATTCACTCTAACACCTCCGATTATCCGGTAATCTTCCATCAGATCGGTAGTCCCGATGGTAAACAATGCATTGGTAGGGGGATTCTGGAATATTGGGCCGGCGTAACCGATAAACGGCTGGTAACTCATGTTGAGGTATGAAAAATCGATCTGGCTTACCAGTTTATTAATGGAGTAGGAAACGTAATAATTTCTCGGTTTGGGAGGTTTAACGGCTTCATTGGCAGGTACCATCCGCCCGAACTTGTCTTCCTTTAATACTCCCTCTCCCGGAAGCTTCTGATTCACTTTACCGGTGAGCTGGTAGTTGTTGATATCCACTTTAGTTGAATCAGAAGTGGGATGGACCACGTCTTCTTCATACACATTCACAAACCGTTTTCGTTTCGTTTTTGTAAGGGTTTCCCTGCTGGCTTTTAGTTTTTCCTCTGCTTCTTTTTTTGCCTTAATCTCCTGTGCCTGCATGTAGGATGTTGAACTGACACCGACAGGCTCTATTTTGCCTGTGGGAACAACACCTGTATAAATGTGGTACCGGTTTTTCTCATAAACTACTTCAGCCGTTTTGCCACTCACAAAACTGACATCCTGCGATAAGATACTTCGTGAATGATTGGTAACCGGGAAGGACTGTGTATAATACCTGTAATGCACGGTAGTGTCGACATAGGCTATCGCAGAGTCGAAACGAGCTATATACCGGTTGTAAACCCCGTTAGCATCGCTCAGGTATGTAAAATACCCGGGTGCATACGACATAGGTTGCACTTCATTGGCAAGCGGCGTGCGCGATACCCGCAACAGAATTTTGCTTTTTGATGCAATGTCATAAACAAAAAGATCATTGTTGGCAAGGCCGTCATTCGTAACCATTTCGTTTCTGACTATCCGCAAAGTATCGTCGGGTCGGTTGGAACTGAAAATGATCTTACTTGATTTTTGCAGGAAACGGGGGTTGAGATCGTTGTAAATGTCGTGGGTGATTGCTTCGTAAGAGTTTGCAGCAATGTTGTACAGATAGATGTCGGACTGCCCCTTTTGGATGGCTGAAAAAACAAAGGAGCGGCCATCGGGTGAATAGGAAAAGTCAAGTATCTTCTGAAAACCAAAAATATTCTGATGTGTCCATTTACCGGTTTGAAGGTCGTAAAAATAAAGAAAGATAAGGCCTTTGGATTCCAGGATCATAGCAAGAAGTTGCCCTGAAGGATGCCATGCAAGGAGGGGATAAGAATAATCCACTTTTTCGTCGAGCCTGTATCCCTTCCGGAAAATCTGTTTCTTTTTACCGGTGGTATAATTGTATTTGTAAACCTTATATAAGCCATAGTCATTGGAGGCATAAACCATGTTTTCGCCGTCGGGACCTATTTTCACCCTGTCATAAACACGGTCAGATTTAAGTTTTACAGGTAGTCTTGTTCCATAATCAGTGAAAGCCTGTTTATCCAGGTTATCGTAAATATTTTTGTACCAGGTTTCCCATTCCTTGATCAGGTTTTTAAAGGAGATGCCTAGCACATAAAGAAAACCGCTTTCAACACTCCGGTTCACCCGGGTCATGTAAATAATATTGGCTATATTTTCTTCGCCGTATTTTTCAGCCACAAACCTCCAGATTGAATGTCCTGCGTATACTGCTTCGCCACCGAGCAAGTGGTTGAATTTCTGGTACCGACCTGTCTGGATACCGTCTTTTACAATATTGTCCAGTTCGGTATCCCAGTTCCGGCTGTAGTAGGAAACCAATCCTTCACTGAACCATGCTGGCATGTTGATCAGGGTATTGTTCTTGACCTGGGCACCAATGGATTCCCCGTAAATTATACCGTTGATGAGCAACTTTGCCAGCCCGGCACGGATCTGCCGGTCAAAATTGTTCATATCGCCATCGAAATACAGAAAAATTTTATGCCCGATGATATGCGTTACTCCACCGGTATTGTACTGGGTGTGATCGAGCAAGCCTATGTTGCTTTGCCTGAGGTCAGAATAACTGTTGTACACAATAAACTGAACCTTGTTTTCAATGGATGATTCCAGTTTTTTCTCGATGTCTGGGATGTATTGCCTCGCATATTCAGCTGTATGAAGGGCCAGTTCCTTCCCGTTCAGGTAATAATACACGTCAAAATTGTTGAAGCGGAAATAGGTCCACAGGAAATCAGAATATTGCACCCTGTTTTTCCCGAAAGTGAGCTGCGAACCATTATAGAATTGTGCCTTTACCGGGACATAAATAACAATCAGCACTGAGAATAACAGTGATGAAATGAGTAAATAGCTGAATTTGTGTATTATACGCCGCATGGATCTTACCGCCCTTTTCCGCTAGCTAAATTAACAATAATTCAAACTGGATTGTTTAATATTATAGGCAAGAGGGTATATTTGATAACTTTACACCGCTAAAAACTGAATACAAAAGAAATATGATTGCTATTGAACGGTTCATTTTTAACGCATTCGGAGTTAACACGTATGTAGTTTCCGGTAAAAGCCGCGAATGTATCATTATTGATCCCGGGTGCAACTCGCCGGCTGAAGAAAAAGAACTCTCAGGATACATTCATGATCAGAAGCTGACTCCTGTCATTATGGTGAACACCCATTTCCATGTTGACCATATATTAGGCAATACCTTTGTGTGCAACACTTACGGGGTGAAGCCGGTAGTTCACAACTCCGGGAAGATGTTCTGGGAGACAGCCCGTGAATTCGGCTCTGTTTTTGGGCTTGATATCCCTGATATTATCAAACCTGTCACCTTTACCAGCGAAGATGATATTCTGGTTGCGGGCGATGTTAAACTCCGGGTATTGTATACTCCCGGTCATGCCGATGGAAGTATCTGCCTGGTGTGCGACAGCCAGAAATTCGTAATTACCGGGGATGTTCTTTTTTACGGAAGTATTGGTCGTACCGACTTGCCGACCGGCGACTATGACCTGATAAAGAAAAGTATCCAGGATAAATTATTCGCGTTGCCCGGTGATTACACGGTTTACCCGGGACATGGCCCAAAGACTTCTATTGGATATGAGATGATTAATAATCCGTTTATTTGAGTTCAGAATATTGAGATTAATCGTGACCTGCCAATAAATAATTCATGAACCCTTACCTCTTAGTGCTGCTTTGTGCGTACTTTGTTATCCTTATAAGGTTCATAAATCTGCTTTACCACAAAGTGCCACAAACATAGGAGGTGCAATAAGGACTTTTGTGACAGCTACCTTGCTTATTATATACAATAATTATTTGCATGGATTATAAAATCCTGCCGGCAAATCATAGGCCTCGATTTCTTCCCCATCCTTAAAATTGTCGGGGTTGAACTGTTCAACGCTACCTATGTTGCCATTATAACCGATCACTTTAAATTCAGTCCGGCGGTTAGCCTGGTGTTCTTCAGAAGTACATGGAACGCCATCAGCACATTTGTTAGTGAGCTGATGCTTACCATAGCCTTTGGCTGTAATACGTGACGAATTTATACCCTTGAACACAATATACCTTACAGCCGATTCGGCGCGGTTTTGCGACAGGTTGTCATTATAAGCGAAGGATCCCCTGCAGTCAGTATGCGATCCAAGTTCAATTGCAATAGGGTTTTCATTCATTATCCGGACTATTTTATCAAGTTCGGGCTGGGCATCGGCCCTGATATTGTACTTGTCGAAATCGTAATAGATATTCTCAATCCTGAATGCCTTGTTCATTTCAAGCTTGTCGAGCAGCAGGTCGCGCGGAGCTTCGGTTGTTGTGCCCGGTTTAATCTCGGCCAATAAAAAAGGAGAGCAGTCAGCGATATATTTAGGCATCATTGCCTTTGCCGTCATCTCTGACGGCCTGCTTACCCTGGCTCTGTATCTGCCGTCCTTATCTGTTTTGAGTATTCTGACCTTGCCGGTATTCGGATCAAAAAGGAATATGGTTGCCCCGGGAATAGCTTGCATCGAGTTCTTATCCTTTACAATCCCGCTTATATAGGCCGGTTCCGGTATACCTGTTTTTACTGTTTCTGGTGCATTTACCGAAGCCGGAATATCGATTTGGCGAAAGGCATATATGTCATCGTTTCCTATACCTCCCGGCCGACTGGAAGAAAAGAAACCGTTTTTAGTCCCGGGAGCATAGTTCATGGCAAAATCATCATAGGATGAGTTGATTGGCGGGCCAAGGTTTACAGGGGAAGACCAAATACTGTTTACCAGTTTTGTATAAAAAATATCAAGGCTTCCATAACCGGGTAAACCATCAGATGCAAACAGCAATGATCCGTCCAGTTGAATGGATGGAAACATTTCATCTCCGGGGGTATTAACGGAGGCATCCAGGTTTTCGGGTTTTCCCCACGAATTGCCGTTACGCTTGCACATCCACAGATCAGTCCCGCCATGTCCACCGGGCATATCGGAAGCAAAATAGAGCGTTTTACCGTCCACTGACAGAGCTGGGTGTCCGACAGAATAATCCGGACTGTTCAGGTAAAATGGTGCTGGGGTTCCCCATTTTCCGTTTTTGCAGGTGGAATAAAATATTTTAAGCAGGTTGGTTCTGAAATTATTTTTACGCTTGGCCTTGTCGTGGTATGTTCGGGTGAAATAAACGAGTGTATCGCCCGAAAAGGTGGCGGGCCCGTCATGAAAAGCCTGGTTTAAAACTCCTTTAAAAGAAGAAGGACTTTTCATATTGCCCCAGAATTCGCCCTGGGATACAGGATCAGCAGAAAGCAGGTCGAGATATCCTCTTTCGGTCCAGCCATAAAGATTTTCATCGAGGACTGAAGTTCGATCGGAAGCAAAAACAAGGGAACCTTTATAAAAAGCCGGTCCGAAATCAGATTGAGGGGAATTGATGGCACTTACATTCTTCACTTCAAATCCCGGTAAATGATTTTTCCAGGGATCCATGACGCTGTCGCAACAGGCAGCGTAAGCGGCTCCACGATGGTCGCCCGGCTCGAGCTGATTATACTTTGCGAACATTTCCCTGGCCTGCGCATAATTCCCGGTGGTACGGAGCGCCTGGGCATAATAATATACCCAGACAGGTTTAGCTGAAGGTAAGCCAATAGCCTGACCATACCAGACTTTTGAATTTTCAGGGTCATGCTGCAAACGGTAGCATTCGGCAAGCATCGGAACAGCCTCATCATGCTGTTTTGGCTTTAATACCGCCTTATTCAGTATAATGGTAGCACGGAAATAATTGAACTGGTTCATTTTTTTCTGCGCCCGCTTGGTGGTTTGGGCCATGCAAGGGGTTGAAACCAGGAGGATAGAAATGAGGAGAAGAATTATCTTATTCATAAGCAAAGTGTAAGAGGCCGTAAATTCAAAATTTGATTTAAGAGCAACATTTTATTTCCTTAAAAATACCTTGGTGTCAGCATTCGGGCGAAAATATCGAAGTCAAATCCAAGACGGATTTCATGCGATCCTTTATTGTAAGCCCCGAGCTCATTGAACCATATGTCGTATGAATATCCGATACGGAGACTTTGCGTAATATTGAACTCGGTCATGAGCGACAGGGCTTTTTCGGAACGGTACGAAGCTCCTAGCCAGAATGCCCCGGCAAAAAGAAAACTGGCATTCAAGTCCAATTGGGGCGGAGCATTCTGTACAAATTTAACGAGTACAGATGGCCTGAACACCACCTGGTCGGAAAGAGGGAATGCGGCACCGGCCATACCATAGAAATGACGCAGCAGTTTCGTAAATTCATCTTTTCCGTTAACGCTTACAATGCTCATTTGGTTTTGAAGCAGTTGCTTGGATGAAAGTCCGACGAAGTATTTTTTTGAATAATAATAGATCCCAAAGTTGGCATCAGGTACTGCTTTGTTTTTTAATTGATGAACCAGTGACGGATCTTCCATGTCGAATGGTTTGACCATTGCCCAATTGATATCACTGTATTTAACACCTGCCTGTAAACCGAATGAGAGTTTTGCATCGGGGAAAAGTATGCGATAGGTAAAAGTTGCAAGTCCTCCCTGCATTACTGAGGGTCCAATTACATCACTATATACGTTCAATCCCAGCCCTATGTGTTGGTTCCGGAGCGGGGAATGAACCGACGCGCTGAATGTCCGGGGGGAGCCATCAATATTCACCCACTGGTAACGGTAGAGAGCATCTACTGTCAGCACATCGCGGCTCCCGGCATATCCCGGGTTTATTGCGAGTTTGTTGAACATGTACTGGCTAAACAGGGGGTCCTGCTGGGCAAAGGAAAGAGATGCCAAAAACAAGAGAAAGGCAGTCAGGGAGTTTTTCATATGATTTGGTATTGTCGTCATGAGTAATAGTTCTGCTTTCAGAGGTGGATAGTGGATGTTGAATTTTTGACCGGATGCAAACCGAATAGATTCTTTTCCAGAGATGCTATCCTATGAAAAACGCATCCCAGGGAAAGAGAACTATTTAGTTGCCTCGTATGAAGATCCAGCCGGTGCGTGATCCTACATTTTTCACTTCAAGTATATAGAAGTAGGTTCCATCGGGCACCGGTTTACCTTCGTCGTTCGTGCCATCCCAGGCGCGATCGTTGTTATTGTAACCTGTAAACTCCCGGATCTTATCACCCCACCTGTTGAAAATGAGGACAGTGTTCTCAGGATAATCCTCGATACCACCGATCGTCCAGGTATCATTCTTTCCATCCTTGTTGGGAGTAATCGTGTTATAGATTACCAGGTCATCGATTCTCGGCGGTTTGATGTGGATGTAAACAATAGCCGTATCACATTGAACCGGCTGGACATTTTCACAAATCACATAACAGAAGGTATCATCCCCGTCATACCCGGGTGCAGGAGTGTAGGTTATGATATTATTCAGGTTGATGTCGATTACCCCATGTTTGGGAAGGTCGCAGATTGAAACCGATACGGTCCCCGTATAGATATCATTTCCAAGAATTATTACGGGAACCGGCACATTCACCAGCGTGGTATCGTAGTCATCAACTGCCTGGGGCGG
Organism: Bacteroidales bacterium; assembly: GCA_025350385.1. Classification (GTDB taxonomy): domain Bacteria; phylum Bacteroidota; class Bacteroidia; order Bacteroidales; family UBA4417; genus UBA4417. The sequence goes on along the minus strand of JANXXZ010000572.1, from coordinate 1,738 downwards.
CACTAAAACTGGTCCCATAAAGATGGTAACGCTGTCGCTCCCCGAGCATCCGGAATTTATATCCAGTACATTCAGCAGGAAAGTAACATCGCTGGTAAGCGGCACAGTTACAGGGTTGTTTATGAATGGATTGACAAGCAATGCGCCTGGTTCCCAACTCCATACATAGAATCCTGATCCGCCGCTTGCGCTTCCAAGCAATGATGCTGATGAAGTTCCTGGAATGGTTTGATCCAACCCGGCATCTACGTTCAATGATGTATTTACCCTAAGGGTCATCTGATCCGTTGCCGTCAGATTACCACAAACTGAATTTCCGGTTACGCTCAGGGTAAGAGTAACATTGCCTGTAAAACCGCCGGAAGGTGTAAATGAAGGAGTGAGTGATGAAGATCCCGTTAATGTACCACTACCTGAGGGTGATACAGTCCAGAGTAAGGTGCTGTAATACGAGGCAGAGGTTCCGGCAAGCATATAGCTCATTCCTTCACAAACAGAAGCATCGGCGCCGGCATCGGCTATAGGTTTCCTGATAATTGAAAGCGTCGCCTGGTCAGTAAAGTCAGCGCATGGAACAGTTCCGTTTACATGTAAGGTCAGAACCACAATTCCGGTTGCTTCATCAGCTGAACTTGGCGTATATACAGGAATTATTGCAGAAGGATCACTGAATGAACCGGATCCGCTTGTAGTCCAGGAAAGAGAACTGAAATTCTGTACCGAGGCCCCGGAAATCTGAACCGGGGAGGTTGAACAGGTAGCCAGGTCGCTTCCCGCATTTGCAATAACTGATGGATTTACAATAAGGCTCATCTGGTCAGTTGCGTCGCCACAAGGCGCTAATCCTGTGGCTGTGAGGGTCAGAATAACCACCCCTGATTCGCCGGCTACCGGGGTATAAGTCGGGCTGAGGGTATTGGCGCCTGTGAGGGAACCTTGCCCGTTATATGACCAGGAAACGGCGACGCTTCCATTTGCTGACGCTCCGTTTATTGTGAAGGAAGTAGTACTACAGGTAACCGCATCAGGGCCCGCATTTGCCAAAGGAGTTATGTAAAGATACAAGGTCATGCTGTCTTCATGCGAAGTGCATGGAGAAATTCCATTCGCTTTGAGTGTCAGGATTACACTTCCATTCACCACATCCACCTGGCTTGGAGTATAGGTCGGGTGCAGGATTAAAGGATTATCGAAGCTTCCCGTTCCTGATGTTGTCCACAGCAGGCCTGAATTGCCATTCACACTCGAACCGTAAATTAGATAGGGGCTTGCTGCGCAGCTTGACGCATCCGCACCGGCATTGGCGGAAGGAACAGGATGTATGGTGAGATCCATTGCATCGCTTACGCTTCCGCAGACCAGTGTAGCGTTTACCGTTAGGGTAAGCGTAACAATCCCTGTTTCTCCTGCCGACGGAGTATAAGTCGGTGTCAGGGTACCGGAATTGGTTAATGTTCCGGATCCATTATGCGACCAAACCAGTGATGAATAATATTGAGCCGAGGCACTGCTTACTGTGAACGGAATTCCCTGGCAGGTAACTTCATCGCTGCCTGCATTCGCAAGCGGCGCCCGCCTGATAATGAGCATCATGTTGTCGCTTATGCTCCCGCAGGGTGGATTTCCTGTGGCTGTAAGAGTCAGCACGACACTGCCATTCAAGATATCGCTGGCACTTGGTGTATAGATCGGGTAGATAGTCCCAGCATTACTGAAGTAACCAGTTCCGCTGGTAGTC
>JANXXZ010000523.1 GCA_025350385.1 Bacteroidales bacterium | reverse complement strand
GTGCCGGGCGGATGCTCAGGCTGATTCTTCCCAGTACATTCCGGTTACGTTTTGTTAGTTCCGCGCCTGAAAGCGGGCTCCAATAGAGGTGCGTATCGTCAGGAAAGGCTGACAAATGAATATACTTCTTCTTATTGAGAGGATAGGAGGTATTGCCTGAAATGTTTGCTTTTTCTGCAATTGAGTGTGAGTACTGGTACATTGCTCCTCCCGCAACAATAAGCCCGGCAGCGATCAGCAGCCCAAATACCAGGAGTACCTGCCAGCGGATCGGCGGCCATTTAAGCATGAGACGCAGTCCGAGAAAAACAAGCATTCCAGAAATTCCGATAACAAACAGGGCGATTGCAATGTAGGCCAGCCACTGAACTGCCGCGCCCGGCACGAACCATGCAAAAGCATCGGCCTGGGTTATATTATCCAGCGAATACATGTGGCCGTTAAAGGGCTCCCTGATGATATAAGCCAGGCCTAACCCGACAAAAAGACTCAGTGCAAAGAACAGGAAAAATGCACCTGAAGCCAGCCGCAACACCTTGAGCAGTAACCGGAATAAATGACCGGCCAGTTCAGTAAGGAATCGCATGAACTTACCTGTAGAATGCAGTACAGTGCTCCCGGTATTTTTCAGTCCCGAACCAACAGATGCCACCTCATTACGCAGGGTACCAATATTGATGGTCTGCCGCTGCATTTCAAGCCTTTCGGTGGTTGTGCGGGCTACGGGCAGGATGAGCCATAGTATAATATACAGGATAACACCGATGCCATAAAAGAAAAGGAGTATGCCAAAAGCAATCCGCACCCACAGGGCATCAATTCCAAACCAGGCTGCAATTCCGGCTGCTACACCCCCGATCTGCCTGTGTTCCGGATCGCGGAACAACTTCCCGGAGGTTTTAATCCGGGAGGCTTCCTTTGCAGAATTGGCTTCATTATCGGATAATTGGTCTGGCTCGCCCATGCTTGCAATCACTTCCTCAATCTGTTCCAATGCCACAATGGCCAATCCCTGCTGTTTTTTCTGTTCAAGGAGTTCAGCGATGCGCATTTCAATGTCGGCCATGATCTCTTCATGTCCTTCATCTACCGAGAAAAAGTTTCGCAAACGCGCGAGGTAACTGTTGAGGCGTTCATAAGCATCATCGTCGATGTTGAAAATGCGGCCTCCAATATTTACTGAGAAGTTCTTCTTCATGAGTTCTGGGTGTTTGGTGATTCGGATGATTCTGGTTTGTTATCGGTTGAAAATAGCCTGCTTACGGCCGAGAGAAGTTCGTCCCAGCCAGTGCGGAGTTCAGTAAGAAATTCGCCGCCTTCCGGTGTAATGGAGTAGTATTTCCGGGGAGGGCCGGAGTTGGATTCCTCCCAGCGATAACTCAGGAATCCTTCATTTTTTAAGCGGGTGAGGATAGGGTAGAGCGTGCCTTCTACTACGATGAGGTGGGCAAGCTTGAGCCGTTCCAGGATATCGGAAGCATACGCCTCCTGGCCGCTAATGGCCGCAAGGACGCTCATCTCCAACACCCCTTTCCGCATCTGAGCAATGGTTGATTCAGCTTTTTCCATGAGGAGTTAGTTTGAAGTAATGCGACAAAGATAATACAATAAACAGTACTGTGCAATACATAGTACTAAATAATTCAATAGTACTGGGTAATTAATTTTAATAAGTACTGGTATTCAATGGGTTATGAATAAATTATTGTTTGAATTTTTTTTATTCCCTGCTTATTGGATTAAAATGTATTTTAGATCGACATTTCAACATATATCCCATGGTAAAACAAATCCTGTTTTTGATTACCCTTTTAATTACACTGGGAGTATTTTCATTTACTGTCTACCGGCTGGCCGGCTGGTTCAGGTTTACTAAAAGTTTCCCGGTAGGCGACTATGGTAAACGGTTCAACCGCATGATGGCCGTGGCTTTCGGGCAGTCGAAAATCCTGCGCAAGCCGGTGATCGGCCTGCTTCATGCACTGGTTTTCTGGGGATTCCTTGTCATTACGCTGGGAAGTGTTGAAATGGTCGTGGAGGGACTTACCGGAAAGGACCGTCCGATGGCAGTAACCGGCTGGTTTTATGATTTTGTGACCGCTTCGGGCGATATCATGGCTTATGTAGTGTTGTCTTCAATCCTGGTTTTCCTCATCCGCCGGATTTTCATGCATATAAAGCGTTTTTACGGTATCGAAATGCAGAAGAAATCCAAATGGGATGCCCTCATAGCGTTGGCTATTATTTTCCTGCTGATGAAGTCGCTGATCGGCTTGAATCTCACCTACCTTTCACTTCACCCATTGCATGCCAAAGGCCTTTTCCCGGTTAGCAGCCGGTTGTTGCCGCTGTATACCGGTTTTTTCTCCCATACAAATACCATAACGTTGCATGAGATTTTCTGGTGGTCGCATATCCTGCTGATTTTCCTGTTTGCGAACATCTTACCCTATTCCAAGCATTTCCATGTATTTACCTCCATTCCTAACGTATTCCTGAGCAGGCTGCAGCCGTTGGGTTACCTCCCGAACATGGAAAGCGTGACCCGCGAGGTGAAACTCATGATGAATCCTGAAACCGCCTTTTCGGCAGCACCTGCCGATGCACCGCCACCCGAACGGTTTGGGGTAAAGGATTTGGAAGACGTTACCTGGAAGAATTACTTCGATTCCCTGGCCTGCACCGAATGCGGTCGCTGCACGGATGTTTGCCCGGCCAATATTACCGGGAAGAAGCTTTCACCGCGAAAGATTTTCATCGACCTGCGCGCCCGCATGAAGGAAAAAGGACCTGGAATGGTCAAACTGGGAAGAGAATTCAGTGACGGGAAATCGCTGCTGCGTGATTACGTATCAGCCGAAGAACTCTGGGCCTGTACCACCTGCAATGCCTGCGCCCAGGAATGCCCCGTGAACATAAACCATCCTTCCCTCATCATCGATATGCGCCGCTACCTTGTGATGGAAGAGTCCGCCGCTCCTTCAGGACTAAACATGATGTTTGCCAATATTGAAAATAACGGTGCTCCCTGGCAGTTCTCCCCCCAGGATAGGATGAAATGGGCGGAAGGTCTGGAGATTTCGGATTTTTGATTTTTGATTTCGGATTTTTGATTTAACCCTTTGCTATTTGCATTTTGCTATTTGCATTTTGCATTTATCTTTTGTCTTTCAAATCCTTTTCTCCCCTGTAATTTCAACTTTATTTTTCCCGTCTGTAGGGGTAAAACCCTTCTCAGTTGTCTTATATGTAGCGAAATCTGATTTATACTCCTTCAGCTGTCATTTTACTCGCTTTTACCTGATTACCACTTTTTCATTATTAATTATATTACCATGATCAAAATCTACGCACTCATTTTATTGACCGTTTTATTATTCAGCAGCCAGGTTTCCCTGGCGCAGGTACCACTTCCACCCACAAACCTGCAGATCGATCCGATGACCGTGCTGGCTACCTGGGATGCGCCGGAAAGCAATTTACTGGACGAAAACTTTGAAGCGGATATACTTCCTGCCAACTGGCAGCATACTTCCCAGGGACAAGGCTGGGACCTGGCAAGTGACGGGATGTTAGGCCTGATTCCCATCCCTGTTCACACACAATATATGCTCACCAATGATGGTTCCGCAGGGACTACCAATAACGGCTGCTGCGATTACCTGGTATCACCGGTACTGGATCTCACGGCTTATCCTGGTTACCACCTGAGTTTCCAGAGTTTCTTTCCAGGGAATTACATGCAAAAGGCCTATGTGGAAATGAGTACCGATAACGGGGTCACCTGGAGTAACCTGGATACGCTCAGTCCATATCCCATCTGGAAAGAGATAAACATTGACCTCTCCTCATATTCCGGTCCTGGTGGACTATCCTCCGTTCGGTTCGCCTTTCATGCGGATGATCAGGGTTTACAGGCCTCTGGATGGGCGGTGGATGATGTCAACGTTAAATCTGATAGCATCGGAGTTACCGGATATTCGGTTTATCTTGATGGCTCAATGGTTGGAGTTACCACGAATACGTTTTGGCAATATTTTCCGTCCATGATGTTATATGCTCATTATTACACCTGTTGCATACAGGCAAATTATCCGAACATGACTAACAATTTTGCATGCCAGTCCTTTACTGACCTTTACAAACAACCACCTCAAAATCTTTCTGGTATCGCAATAGGAGATTCCATACTGTTTACCTGGACAGCACCGGATACTATTTCACTTTCACTGCCGCTGGTTCATTACAATCTGTATATCAATGATGTATTTATTGATACTCTTGCTGTTTCGGACACTTCGTATAAACTCTATTGTGCTGTAGGTCAAGGCTGTATTGCCCTGACGGCAGTTTATGACCTGACACCGGTTGGCCTTCCCGGATGGACAGAATCCTATAAAGTTAGCGCATGTGGCTATGTGGACAGCGGATTTGACTTTCCGTTCGAGGAGGATTGGATTTCCGGGCAGTTTGGGCTGAATAAATGGACTGCCGGTCCCGGCTGGGCAATTGACGGCCAGGCGGGGAATGATGCTCACTCCGTTAAGTTTACGCCTCCCCCGGGAAGGGCCATTTACCAGGACACACTCGCCAGCTGGTATGTTGATGCTACCGGGATCACAGAATGTTCGAGTGCGGATGTCTTTCTCGATTATCATATCCGTTTGCAGGATTTGAACGCATCAGGTACCGAAAAACTAAGCGTCCAGGTTTCGGATGGCAGCCAAACCTTTACGGTGGCTGAATACACGAATGATGGCAGCTTCGATTGGCAAATGGAACATAAACTGATTGTTTCCCTTATCAGGGGAACCAACTTCAGGGTACTTTTTGTTTGTAGTGGCTCCGGAAATGGGGTAACCTGGAATATCGATAATATTCATGTTTATGTACCGATTTATAAATATCCGAATTATTTTGATATCAGTGTTCAGCGCCAGGGAAACACTGAAAATGATATGCTTATCAGCTGGGAACCTCACCAGATCAATACGATGAAATACATATTGGACGATGGTTCATCGGAAGATCAACTGGGGAAGGATCAGCCTGGGGAAATTTGGTTGGGGAATGAATTCCCTGTCACAGAAACCTTGGTTTTGCAGCAGGCTTCTGTTTATATAGCTGGCATACCCGGGTCTTCCGCAACCTACACCATCGACATTTTTGATCAGAATAAGAATTACACAGGATCTTCTGATCCCTTTGTACCGGTAAACAATGACTGGACGGATGTTTACCTTCCGGATATTCCCTTCAGCCAGACTTTTTATGCCATGTTGCACATACAAACCACCGGATTTTCCGATGAACTGGGGATTGATACCAATGGTCCCAATGTACCGGCTGGTTATTCCTGGGTATTTGATGGATCATCATGGAACAGAATTTCCGAAGCAGGAATGCAGCCCGGGATTTTTATGGTACGCGCAAAAGCCCTGGTGGGTTATGATAAAGGAATTTCTCTCAACCCTTCTGCTAAGGTATCAGACTTAAAGAATCAAAGTAGTTCCTTGCCAAAGGGAAAGAATGCGAATAAAGACTCCTATAAACCGTCGAAGTCGGCAAGTGTTCAGTTGCCCTGCGACACCCTCGGTTATTCCATTTACAGGCGGGGCTATTCTGCTTATCCTCCGGGGAGTAATAACGATTCAGGAGACTGGGAATGGATCGGAACCACTCCCGCAAATATCTGCCAGTTTCTTGATCGCGACCTCAGCAATAATTTTACCAATTGCTATGAATATGGGATTTCCATGATCTTTGCCACCGGAGAAACCACAATCGCTGCTTCAGCCTGGGATTGCATATATGTGGGACTTTCGGAACTGAAAACCGGCAACCTGAAGGTCTTTCCCAACCCCGCCGATAAATGGGTTCGTCTTGAACTGGATAAGAAGTACAGCCATGGAAAGATTTTCAGCATCACAGGGATGGAGATGGAGCACTTTGAACTGACTGGCCGGCCGGTTATGATCCTTGATACATCACACTATTCCCCCGGGACCTATATTGTGAGGTTCACTGGTGATGACGGGAGTTCGGTATGTCAAAAGATTATGGTTCAGCATTGATGGAATAAATAACCACACAGGCACATAGGGCACATAGAACCACTGAGGGGTTTTTATAACCCGAATACCCTGTGTGTCAGCTTTCCGCTTCTTTCTCAGTGTCTCTCCGTGTCCTTAGCAAGGAGGTGATTTAAATTATTGAAAATAAAGCTTTTATAAAATGAAGTAATCCATAATATTTTAATCTGTGTCACCTATGAAAAACTTATTCGTATTCACTTCGTGGATGATCCTCAGCCTGATGGTATTTCCGGTTAAAGCACAAACGTTCTTGCCAGCCCGGGCCCTTCAGGTTAACTCTTCAACCTTGGAAGCAAGCTGGGAAGCGCCAAGAAATGTGTTGCTGAAGCAGGATTTCGAATCCCCGGTTTTTCCGCCTGCCGGCTGGAATTCCACCACGCAGGGTGTTGGCTGGCATAGGGCAAACTATGGAGGTTCTCAATACTTTCCAATTCCTGGTCATTCATACTATACCATAGCCAATGATGATGCTGCCGGGCAAAATAACAACGGTTGCTGCGATTACCTGGTAACTCCGTTGCTGAACCTGGAGGCTTGTCCGCGCTGTCATCTAAGTTTCCAGAGCTTTTATACAGGTGAATACGGACAAATGGCCTATGTTGAAATAAGTCTTGACGGGGGAACCCTTTGGACCCCTATATTTACTGTTGCCGGTGATAGCAGTTGGAAACAGGTTGACCTCGATCTGTCTGCCTATTCAGGAACGGGTGGATTCTCATCCGTAAAACTTGCCTTTCATGCCGATGATGCCGGACTGTGGGGAACCGGCTGGGCGGTGGATGATGTGCTGGTTTACTCCGATAGTACCGGCGTTTCAGCCTATCAATGCGCCCTGGATGATTCCATATTCCTGACCACCCCGGATACTCACTGCCAGATTCCTTCAGGTATGCTACAGTATGGAGATACTGCCAGTTTAAAGGTAGCGGCTGTATATGATCAAGGTGTTTCACCCTATGATTCCGTTGACTTCATTTCTGCCTACCTGATCCCGCCATCCGGGTTGCAGACTTCATCAGACAGCAACCTGGTACATCTTATCTGGAACGCTCCTTTCGACAGTATCGCAGGAGCTGTACCGACAAACCTGGTTTCTTTCAACATTTACCGGAATGACAGTATACTCTTTTCCTGCGGAAGCCAGACGACGGATATAGAACTTTCTTCCTATATCGGGCTGCAACGTTATACTGTTTCGGCGGTTTATGATCTTGGTCCTTACGGATTCCCGGGAACATTCGGTGAATCTTTGGCAGCCGGTCCCGACACACTATACCATGCCTATGGTTATACGCTGCCGTTCACTGAAAACTGGGACAGTGGAGATTTCAATGCAGGGAATTGGACAACTCAACAAGGTTGGAGCATTGATAACCAGGAAGGTAATCCGCCTCCTTCAGCCCGGTTTGATGCCCCGGCGGGGATTGCTGCTTATGACCGGTTTCTTGAAAGCTACTGGATAAATTCAACCACTATTACAACTACAACTCCGTACCATATTTTCCTCGAATATGATGTAGAAAAGGAAGATTTAATCACTTCAACAAATAAAAGCCTTTATGTCGAAATATGGAATGGAACAGCCTGGAAAAAGGTCGATTCGATAATCAATAATGGCAATTTAAATTTTAAACACAAAAAAAATGATATCACATATAATGCTATTCACCGGGCATTCAGGATCCGTTTCAGGGTGGCTGGAACCTTCTCTAATTATTCTGAAATCTGGCGTATTGATAGCATCAAGGTATATAGCCAATTAGCCTTATATCCGCCGACAGGGCTGGATGCCAGCCTAACTGGATGGCCTGAAAAAGACGATGTCATACTTACATGGGAGTTCCCACAAGGTAATGGGTTGGTAGAGGATTTTATTCTGGATGACAACTCCATGGAAAACGGCTGGGCCATAAATCCCGGGTATGAGAGCTGGCTGGGAAATGAATTCAGTGTGAATAAAACAGGAGTGCTGAAATCCATTGAGCTTTACTGGCAATTCAATGCAAGTTCAGGAATTGAGCCGTTGTCCATTGATATTTTTGACGCGAATCGAAACCTAACATTCTCGTCTGTTCCGTTTGTCCCTGACGCAGATTCATGGCAAACTATACAATTACCTGAAGTGCCCTTCACGGATGTATTTTATGCGATGGCTCACTGGAATATGCTGGCAGGGAATACCAATTACCTTGGGTCGGATGAAAATGGCCCGAATGCGGCTGCCAACTATGGCTGGTATTTCGATGGCACAACCTGGGCACATCTCAGTGATTTTGGATATGCTCCCTGCGTTTTTCTGCTCAGAGCTCATGCAGTGGTGTATGGCGATCATTCTGAAATTGTTTATGGACCTGCTTCAACCGATACCGGTACTCTCGGATCAACCAGTCAATTGACCTTTTCAAGTGGGGCTAATTCCCAAATTTCTCCACTGGAGCCTGCGCCTGTCGAAGATCCTGCTTATAGTCCTTCGGCACTGCTTGGATTCAATATCTATCATCAGCGTTCAATCGATCCCTATCCCGGACAGCCTGATTCACTTACTCCCTGGTTACTGATAGGAACTGTTTCAGCTCAAACTAACCAGTTTATTGAATACAATATTAGCAGAGCTGACGACTATTATTATCACGTTACAGCCATTTATGATGAAGGCGAGTCGGTGCCTTCCAATAAACAGAAAATCCCCAAATGGAGTAACTTGGGAGAGACAGCTAATGCAGGAATGAAACTTGCGCCTAACCCGGCCGATAAGAAGGTTTTGATTGAGTTAAACGGAAATACTGCTGAAATTGAAATCTACAATTCATCCGGCCAGCTTGTGGAGAAGAAGTGGGTTAAAGGAACTGATTTGTACAGTTTAAATACAAGTAACTATCCTTCAGGTATTTACACGATGCAATTCATCCTCGATAGGAAGGGATATGTTGCCCGGAAGCTGGTAATCCGGCACTGATCAGGCCGTGTATAATTCCACTATTTTGAGGATCACCTGTGTAGCCTTCACCATCGATTCGAGCGGTACATACTCGAATTTTCCATGGAAATTATGTCCGCCTGCAAATATGTTGGGGCAGGGCAATCCCATATAACTTAAGCGGGCGCCATCGGTACCGCCGCGGATGGGAACCACCTTCGGTACAATTCCCAGTTGTTCCATAGCTTCCTGGGCAGTGGCAACCACATGGTAAACCGGTTCCACCATTTCGCGCATGTTGTAGTACTGGTCCTTTACTTCAGGTGTGAACGTCTTGTCCCCGTAACGCTGGTTCATGAAATCGACGCATTGAAGGAATAATGCCTTCTTCTGTTCGAACTTAGATTTATCATGATCGCGGATAATGTATTGAATGCTTGCCTTTTCCACAGAACCTTCCATCTTGATCAGGTGAAAGAATCCCTCATAATCCTGGGTGAATTCGGGACGTTCGTTTATCGGAAGCAATGCATTGAATTCCATGGCCATGAGGATGGCATTCATCATTTTATTTTTGGCATAACCGGGATGGATATTCCTGCCCTGGATAAAAACCTTGCCACTGGCCGCATTGAAGTTTTCATATTCCAGTTCGCCGACCCCTCCGCCATCCATAGTATAGGCAAAATCGGCCCCGAATTTCTTCACATCAAATTTATCCACACCCCTGCCAATCTCCTCGTCGGGAGTAAAGCCTATTTTCAGGGTTCCGTGTTCAATTTCCGGGTGTGCGACCAGGTATTCAACCGCAGCCATGATCTCGGTTACACCGGCTTTATCATCCGCTCCAAGCAGGGTGGTGCCGTCGGTAACAATCAGGGTCTGGCCGAGGTATTCAGTCATTTCAGAGAAGTAGGCCGGTGAAAGGCTGAGTCCGAGATCTGCATTCAGCAGGATAGGTTCCCCGTCATAATTCTCAACGATTTTCGGCTTTATGTCGGCCCCACTCATATCAGGCGCCGTGTCCACATGGGAAATGAAACCGATGACCGGCACTTTTTTAGTAGTATTTGAAGGCAGGGTAGCCATCACATAGCCAAATTCATCCAGGCTCACATCCTGCAGTCCCCAGGCTTTCAGTTCATCATGCAGCTTCTTCAGCAGGTCAAATTGTTTGGGAGTGCTGGGAATGCTTTCGGAACTGTCGTCACTCTGGGTGTCGATGCTGATATAGTTGAGGAAACGGTTGAGAATTAGTTCTTTCATTGGTTTGATCTTTATGAGTTAATATTTTTGAATGACCGGAATTGATCACGTCTTTCTATTATCGAATCGAAAGGAATAACCATACAACTACTGTCATATGCAACAAGGAATCAGTATTGGCTATGAATTATTGGTTATTCGTCACCCCGGCATCCAAATTATGATTTACCGGTTTTCGATATCCAAAATCAAACCAAAT
>JANXXZ010000050.1 GCA_025350385.1 Bacteroidales bacterium | reverse complement strand
AAATGCTCAGGGATAATACCCTGAATCCTTCGGATGAAAGAGTATACGAGGCGCTGGATAAGATTTTTACAGAAGTTGCCGCACTCTTCCCAAATCCTTACATTCACGTGGGTGGTGACGAATGCTACAAGGGCTATTGGAAAGCGGATGAAGGCTGCCAGCAACTGATGGAGAAATTAAATATCCGGCATATGGAAGACCTGCAGGGTTACTTCATGAACCGCGTAGAACAGATCCTTAAATCAAAAGGAAAAAGGCTGTTAGGTTGGGATGAGATCCTTGATGGAGGCATATCACCTGATGCAACCGTGATGAGTTGGAGGGGCGTTAAAGGCGGAATAGAAGCCGCAAAAATGGGACATGATGTTGTGATGACTCCAACCACATTTGCCTACATTGATTATTGCCAGGGTGATCCGACAGTTGATCCTCCGATCTATGCTCACCTGCGTGCCAAAAAATGCTACAGCTTTGAACCGGTTCCGGATGGAGTGGATGCTAAGTATATTTTAGGAGGACAGGCAAACCTGTGGACGGAACAGGTACCTACCCTCCGATATGCTCAATACATGACTTATCCTCGTGCCTGGGCGCTTTCGGAGGTGTATTGGTCACAAAAAGAGATGAAAAACTGGGAAAATTTTACAAACCGGATGGAAACGCATTTCGGGAGGGCTGATATGGCCGGTATTAATTATTCCCGGGCAGTATATGATGCAGAAATAAACGTTACTTCAAAAGCTGAGAAAATCACCATTGAAATGGAAACAGAAATTCCCGGCCTCGATATTTATTATACGATTGATGAGACCATGCCCGACAGCCATTCGACCAAATACCTCAGTACTTTTGAATTGCCGCAGGGGCCAGTCACAATTCGTGTCATTACATACAGGAACGGGAACCCGGTTGGTCATCTCATCACGTTACGGCCTGAGGATTTGATTCACCGGGAAGTGAAGATCTTGTAGTTAAGTCACGAGCGAATAGCCAATGGTGACTGGGGGCGAGGGGCGAGGGGCGAGAGAGAAGTGGCCAGTGACCGGAGAATGCTTGATGGGCGAAAGGATTTGCTTAGGAGGTATGGGGGGCATGCAGATGTAAAGAGTAGGTTTTACTTTCCCCATTTCAAAAGTTAATATCAAAGAATCAAATGGTTGGGAGTTTCGAAAATGCTCTCGTTATTTCCGTTTTGATACAAAGTGTTCCCAGGTGCCCCAGGTGCCCCTGCGTTTTTACTGTTTAGCTAAAGATAAAATAAGAGTATCAAATATAAGAATCCAGCCAAATCTTTCCTTTGTAGCTATTCACTAGTCACTATTGTCATGGCAAGTCTACTATGTGCCTAAATCTTCTGAACAACAGCATGAAATACAGCTATTTTGACATTTGCATTTTGCATTTTTAATTTTGACTTGACACTAGTCGCTATTCATACCCATTCCTAATCTGGATACTTCCGCCTTTTTCAAACTGAACCACAAGAATTTTTCCTTCCATTTTTGAGCTGATCACTTTAACAGAAGAAGAAATATAGTGGGTGGGAAATGGAAGAAGGATCCGGGCTGTACCTCCCTGTTCTGCCTCAATCCTGATAAGTTCAACCTGCCCGCCTGTTTTTTCAGCACTTACCAGGAAAGCCCCTTCAGCCCGTAATTTGTCGAATGCGGCATCTTTCCAGTCAACAGGCAGGGCAGGAAACACTTCAATATAACTGTTCTGGCTCTGAAGCATCATTTCCTGGATTCCTGCAGCAAAAGCAAAGTTGCCTTCGAGCGTGAACGGCCTGTATGTAAATTTGCTGTGGCCTGCTTTGCATTGGTCACCATTCACATGGAAACTGTTCGGCAGGCAGAAACAGGTTGAAAAAGTCCGCAAGGCAACAGCAGCTTTTTCACCTTGTTTCATCCTGGCATAGATATTTCCAAGCCAGCTGAAAGAATAACCACACCATTGGCTGGTTCCCTGCTTTTCGAGGTTAGCTAAGCTATTTTCAATTATTTCCCGTTCTGCCGGATCGTCAAAGTTTAGTAATCCCAATGGATGAATGGCAAGAAGGTGCGAGAAATGCCGGTGCGATTCATTATACGGATATCCGGGTGCAACCAGAAGGCCTTCCTTTTCATCAACTACAAATGCCGGGAACTGCGAACCTACAAGTTCCCAATGCGATGCTTCATCCTGTTTGCCAGTTTCAACAGCCAGTTCTGCAGCTAGGTTGAATATGTATTTGCAAAGTGACCTGTCGTAATTGGTCATCTGGAGGAAACAGGCTTCAATACTGTTATCCCTGAACTCAGGACTGGAACTCATGGGTAGGACTCTCACTCCATCCTTCACAATGCTGACATCTTCGATAAACCGGGCTGCTTCGTTTATCCAGGGATATGCTTTCTCATTCAGGAATTTCTTATCCATACTATACTTCCACTGGAGATAAAAATTCTGGCTGAGCCAGCAGGCAACTGTAGGTGACATAGAATACATATGCCAGCCACCCATGGCTTGCCCCCGGAGCGTTGCCACCCCCGGCACATTCAGTCCTTCGGCTCCGAAAACCTGTTTGGCATATTGCTCAAAACAGGCCTTATTATCCCACAACCAATCTGTAAAAACGGAACCTTCTTCCAGGTGGTTGCTGCTGTATGCGGGCCAGTAACTTAGCTGAGTATTCAGATCGGAATGGAAATCGCCTTTCCAGGGTGGCAGTTTGTCGTTATCGGCTGTCCACACTGCCTGCAGCGAAATCGGAGGTGAACCTTTGCGGGAAGCTGATCCGAACTTGTACATTTCGAGGTACCATTGCTTTTCCAGTTGCTGATCAGGAATGTGAATGGCTGATTGTGCCCAGTATTGCTTCCACCACTGTTTATGCAGGGCAATCCCGTTGTCAAAACTGGTCTTTATTGCCTTTTTGACTATACCCGATGCGGGTTCAGCCTTTGGGCAGTCGCTGTAATGAGAACTGATACTGAATGCTCCTTCTGATCCCTGTCCTGCTTTTCTCCAGCACACTGCTGCCTGGTATTTCAAAGGTCCCCAGCAGGTTTGATTGTAAATACTTATCCGGTTTTTGATCCTTATAGTGCCTTTCGGGTATCCTAGCCTGCGAAGATCCTGCCCGTCAACTACTTCATTCGCTGGTATAGCAGTAAGGTTTGAAACATAGGCTGGTGCGATCAAAACCGGGTTTATCGATGCTCCTGTCCAGCTGTATCTCCCTGTCTTACCTTCAGCATCGATACATATCCTGAAATTAGTTCCATTTTCCCATATGATGATGCAAATAGCTGAAGCAATATCCAGATCCACCGATTTTACTTTTCCAAGACTGCTGATGTTAAATTCCAACGCTGCCCCGGGAATCTTCGTGGGTGCCGCATCACGGTCATAAGGTACGTCACCGACTTTTACTATCGTATCCCAATCGCCCGAAATGCGATGATCACAGGCCCATTTGTAGGTGTATTTATCCAGCCCGGCAGTTGGGCGCAGATCCCATAAATCAGCCCGATCCATTGAAATCCGGAGTTTACCTTCCTTTTGCCAGACAAGTGCTCCCAACATTCCATTTCCAAGAGGGATACCTTCGTCCCATCTGTTTGGAATATTATTAAATATAAGGTTATGCTTTTCTGTTGGCTGAGCCATAGAAATCTCGCCAGAAAAGAAAACAGGAAATAAGACAAGGAGCAGGGGTAATTCTTTAAATAATCGATTCATGTCGTATGTATTGAACGATTTGTCCGGTAAAAGTAGTTTTTTGTTCGAAAAGAAAACCCGGATTCATTATGAATCCGGGCCTATGGTGGTGTAGTAAGACACTCTTCAAATCACATTCGTATCCTTTAAAGGGCAAATTGAAAACCCAGTCCTAGTGAAAGTCCGCCAGGCTGGAGGATCTTCATCATGTTTTTGCTGCTATCAGTAAGGATTGAACCATCTTTTACTTTCCAGGCAGTCTCATCGAGCGGAACTGCATACCCGCCTTCCAGGAAAAACCTGTTCCCATTCTTTAATACCCATTTATAGTTGATGGAAGGTACAATGGTATAAGTGGCGAGAAGGTCAAGCTTTACATCTTTGGTTCCGCTGGTAGTTTCGAGGCTTGTAGTGAAGTCCTTCAGCCCGCTGGCCCATGAAACGAAACATCCATATCCGATACTCTTTTCAGCTTTCTTTTCGTTCCTGATACCGATGCTGATTTTCCCTCCCCAGGATCCAATTCCGGCTCCAGCCCTGAGGTAGAAATTGTTGCGGGCGCGAAAATCGGCAGTAATACCTATAAGCCCGGCGAAGCTTTCCATGCCACTGGCTAGCCCGATGTAAACATCAGGCTGCTTAATGTTCTGTTGCCAGGTATCCGACTGGGCATGGACAAAAGAGATAACAGTTGAGAAAATAATAAGGAAAACGAAATTTTTCATGGGTTCGGCTTTGAGTAATTGGATCAGACTATAATTAAACTAGAGAGCTTGTAAAATTTCAACGGATATCACTGAGCGACTGGCCGGGTATTGGCAGGATTCCAGGTTAATTACTCAGCAGACAAACATAACTTTAACGATCAAAATTATGGAAATAGCTCTAACTTTCTATTTTGAATGATAATATTTCTTTGGTCGGCATATCCGGATTTTCTTCTTATCGTTAAATCAGATATTCCGTTCGGTTTATTGATACCGCTCATCCTTCACAAGCGGAAGTTTCGCCAGTTTTTCCACTTCAATGCTCGGGAAATCGAATTCCTCCACCACTTTTCCAAGGATCAGGTAAACGCCCCTGCCTTTGAACGGGTATTGCCGGAGTGTGGGAGGGAAGTGTACCGTATCAAAGAATTCCCCTTCCATATCGAAGAAAGTCCCAAAGTTCATGATTTCATCCCGTATGGTCCGTACATACTTGATAGTAACCAGCATTCCTACCATCCTCACTTGTTTCCCGATAAAGTTAACCAGGTTGCGGGCCGTCAGTTCACCCCTGAAACCGGTCTGCAACAGCTGGAAATAACTCATTGTGACCGGGAAATCGATCAGCTCAATTTCATCAAATGCATCCTCCACATCCGAACGGACCAGTACGGGCAATTCAAACCGTTTAGCTACCGACGTAAACAAGGCGCCGGTCGTGGGTGGAGGAGCGCTTTTACGAAGCAGTGTATGTACTTCCCACAAGAGTTGTTGTTTGCTTTTCCCGGTAAACCGGAATGCATTGAGGCGGATGAGAAGGATAGCCTGCTCCAGTCCAATACTTACACGGGTAGTAAAATCTTCGAGACTTTTATAGGAACCGTTTCGTTCCCGCTCATCAATGATGGCATGGCTGATATTACTCTCGAGGTTGGCCACATGCACAAATCCAAGCCAGATAGTTATTCCCGAAAGGGAAGTGGTATATGTGCTGTGGTTTACGCAGGGAAGTTCAATTCGGGCGCCGCACCGTCTTGCTTCGTTCACATACACCCAGGTGCGGTAGAAGCCGCCAAAGTTATTGATCACGGCTACCATGAATTCGATAGGGTAGTGTGCTTTGAGGTAGAGACTCTGGTAACTTTCGACGGCAAAGGAAGCCGAATGGGCCTTAGAAAAGGAATAGCCTGCAAAGGATTCAATCTGCCGCCACACTTCTTTCGTTATCTCTTCCGGGTAGCCCCGTTCACGGCAGTTGTCGAAGAATTTATCCACGATCTTCTGGAATTCAACCCTTGAACGGAATTTCCCGCTCATGGCACGCCTTAATACATCGGCATCGGCAAGGTCCATACCGGCAAAATGATGGCATATTTTGAGCACATCTTCCTGGTAAACCATCACCCCGTAAGTTTCGCTGAGTTGTTCCTCCATGATCGGATGGATATAGGAAAATTTGCCGGGGTTATGGAATCGCCAGATATACTCCTTCATCATTCCCGAACGGGCCACACCCGGGCGTATGATACTGCTGGCAGCTACGAGCGTGAGGTAGTTATCGCATTTGAGTTTCGACAATAATCCCCGCATAGCGGGGCTTTCGATATAGAAGCAGCCGATGGTTTCACTGGTTTTAAGCTGAAACTTTACCTGTTCATCTTTTTTGAAATCCTGTACCCGGTGTACATCAATGCTGATCCCGCGGTTTTGTTTGATGATCTCAGCGCATTCCCTGATGTGTCCCAGTCCGCGCTGGCTCAGGATATCGAGTTTCTCGAAACCAAGGTCTTCGGCCACGTACATATCCCATTGGGTGGTGGGGAAAGCCTTCGGGGGCATATCCAGGGCCGTGTAACAGGTGAGGGGCTCTTCCGATACCAGCACTCCCCCGGAATGAATGCTCCGGATATTTGGGAAATCAGTCATGCGAACTCCCAGGTTCATGATATGACGGGCAATATCATTGTTGTTCAGCGGGTTGTTGGGTTCTTCAACAAGTACATCAATTTCTTCTTTCGGAAGGCCGTACACCTTCCCTAATTCACGAAGAATGGATTTGCCTTTAAAGGTGCTGGTGGCGCCAAGCAACGCAGTATGTTCACGGCCGTAGCGCTTGAAGATGTAATCGAACACGTCGTCGCGGTCCTTCCAGGAGTAATCGATGTCGAAATCGGGGGGGCTGCTGCGTTTGGGATTGAGAAAGCGCTCGAAATAAAGGTTCAGCTCGATAGGATCCACGTCGGTAATGCGCAGGCAGTAGGCAACGATGCTGTTGGCGCCGCTTCCCCGGCCCACGTGGTAAAACCCGCGGCTCATGGTGTAACGGATAATGTCCCAGGTAATCAGGAAATAAGCCGAAAATCCAAGCCTGTCAATGATCTTCAGTTCATGCTTAACGCGGCGAAGGGCTTCCTTGTCTTTTTTGCCGTACCGGTAGTGCAGGCCATCCATGGCCAGTTTTTCGAGCAATAGTTTGTCGTCGTAAGTGCTGGCCGAAAATAGCTTTTTGTTCTTTACGGTAGTGAAATCGAATGCGATTGAACATTCATCGAGCAGCCGCTGTGTATTCCTGATAATCCCGGGGTAATATTCAAAATCCTTTAGCAGCCGCGATGGTTTTGCCAGCATCTCGTCGGGCGCGGCAACCTGAAAGGGGAGTAGTTTGCTGAGCAGGGTGTTATTATCAATGGCCCTCAGGTTACGGTGCAGTTCGTACCCCTTTTCATCAGTAAAAGTAACAGGGCACAAAGCCACAAGTTTCTCCGGATGGTGTCGGTATTCCGACGAAAGCAGGCGGTTGAGATCAGAGGTCCGGATACCCGTGAATTCATTTTCGCAGAGTTCATGCAATGATACTTTCCCGAAAGGATAGATCACATAGCTGTATTCAAATGGCGGAGCGCGATGAGGAAGGGGAGTGCCCCCGATGTTGTGGCGGCTCAGGAAATCGTTCAGTTCCCTGAAACCCTCATTATTCCGGGCTAAGCCGATATAAAGCAATTCATTCCCGTCGCGGAACTCGATCCCGGCTATGGGTTTGATCCCTTTTTTACCACATTCCTTAACAAAATCAACCACTCCCATGCTGTTGTTGATATCGGTAAGCGCCATGGTTTCAATGCCATGGTCCACGGCGGTTTGCACCAGTTTGTCCAGCGGAAGGGTGCCGTAGCGGAGACTGTAGTATGAGTGGCAGTTGAGGTACATGGAGCTGATTAAAAATTAATCAAATTTGCAATCACAATATAATCATTTAACTGGAACGTTACAATCCTTTTTTTGGTGAGGGTTAGGGATATATGGCTAAGACCGAGTTTTCCGGTTTCGTGGCATATGCAATTTTCGCCCGGCTAAAGCCGGGTATTCCAATTTGTATCCTGTGGATGAGTTGGATAGACGAATTAGGTTTGTAACTTCGATGCGATTTGAGCGGATTATAGAGTGGTAAACCCTGTTCGCATAAATGAAAAATACGCAATACGCGTATACCCGGTTGTTACCAACAAGTCTAGGAAGAAAATACTTAAATAATAAATAAATACTTCTAACTGCATCAACTCTCGATAAATCAATATGAATCTAAGCAAACTAATGATATGTGGCCTATTTATATTATAATATCTTTTTACATTTTAGCATTAATTCTTTCCTTGATTCAGACAATCAAAGAAAATAAAAAATACAATAAACTATTTGAAATTCAAAAAGCTAAAATTTGCGAGCTAAATATTTCAGAGTATATTAAAGAACTCGAGGAATTAAAGAAACTTTATGCGAGTAATAAAATATTGCTCCTTGATAGAAATGGGAATATAATTGTTATATGCACTAGATGTGGTAAAAACATGGAAGTGAAAAAAAATCTTGATAATAAAACAATACTTGAATGTACTGATTATCCAAAATGTCGTTCTCATAAAGAAATAGTCACTTTTTAAAAAATCTTTACTATGTTTAGCGATAGTGACAAAGACTCATTAAATAAAATTAATCAAATACTTGATGTAAAGTCAGAGCTAAATCAATTACTTTCAGACATTAAGCTTAATCTCTCTGATTCCTATAGTACTTTTAAAAAATATGTTAAGAATGCAAATATTGAATTAGGGAAAAGAGAAGAAAGCTTAACTAATAAAATCAAATTCTTTGATAATAGATTTCAGGATAATGATGAGGCAATCAAAAAACTATATGAAGAGAAATCAAAAGGATTCCCATGGCTTGCTGAAGCCTATACTGACTATTCTTATCTCAATGATATGAAAATCAGGGATTGGCTTGAGAACAAAAGCCATCCAGCAAAAATAACAGCAAAAGCCTTACAACAAATCGCTCAAGAAAAAAGAGAGGTTGAAAAGAAATATAGAATCACAAAATGTTTAATTGAAATGTATGAAAGTCTTTTCCCTTGGATTTGCGAATACGTTGGTGAGGACTTAAATGAATTACTTCTATCACTTTCAAGTGAAGAAGAAGCTAATGGCGAAGAGAAAGATCCTGTTCTACATTATGTTCCGAAGGTTGAATATGAGAAACTAACAGAAGAGAACAGAAACCAAAAAGCCCTAGATAGGTATCAAAACTCAAGAGGAAAAAAGCCTTGGCAAATCGGGCGAGACTATGAGAGATATATTGGATATCTATATGAGCAGCAAGGCTATAAAGTTCAATATGAAGGAATTGAAAAGGGGCTTGAAGATCTTGGCAGAGACTTGATTTGTAGGAAAGGTAGTCAAATAGAAATTGTTCAGTGCAAGTGTTGGGCTAATTATAAGACTATACATGAAAAACATATTAATCAACTTTATGGAACTACTGTTAAATTTTATATTGATCAAGTGAATACTGAAGGGAATAAAAAAGAAATGAATCTATTTCATAATAAATTTAATTCAGGAAATATTAATGCGACATTTATTACGTCAACAAAACTCTCTGAGACGGCGATGCGTTTTGCTCAAGCTTTAGGTATAAACATAGTTCAAGAAAAATTACTTCAAAAGTACCCTATGATTAAATGCAATATTACGGGAGATGGAGAAAAAATAAATAAGATATATCATTTACCTTTTGATCAGCAATATGACAACACCCAAATTACTAAAAAAGGTGAATTCTATGCATCAACAGTAAAAGAAGCAATGGATCATGGATTTAGAAGAGCTTATCACTGGAAAGGAAATAGAGAATAAAAGCTCTAGCGGTAGCATGGGCTTAGCTCCAGGTCTTTATCCAGCGCACTGGCTCACCACACAAAGCCCATGCGCTAAGCCCTGTCCGTCAGGACAAATACTATAATATTCCCCGCTAATAGATAAATTATAGATAATTTATAGGTATTTGATAAGTTTGGATTATCTTTGAATAGATAATTAATGGATAACTAATGGATAATTACCAAAACAAACTGAACTTCGATTTTAAATCCAATCAGCAGATTATCAAACTGATCGGCTTTATCGATTCTTTTAAAGGCAAATGGAACATTGTTGAACAGAAAGAAAATGTTTATCTGAAAGAACTCAGAAAAATTGCAACAATTGAATCTATTGGATCATCTACGAGAATTGAAGGCGCTCAGATGACAAATGAGGAGATTAAAGAACTTCTCGATAATATGGAAATCACTAAGCTGAAAACAAGGGATCAGCAAGAAGTAGTTGGGTATTATGATGTGCTGGAACTAATCTATGAAAGTTATCCTGAAATAAAAATCTCTGCAAGCGATATCCTTTTTTTACACCAACGTTTATTAAAGTACAGCACCAAAGACGATAGACACAGAGGTAAATACAAAAACCTTTCTAATAAAGTAGTCGCTAATTATCCTGATGGTACCCGGAAAATATTATTCAACACCACTGAACCCCATCTGGTTGAAAAGGAAATAAATGAACTGATTGCCTGGACAAATCAGCAATTAGAAAACACAGAAATGCACCCCCTGGTTATTATAGCAGTGTTTATTTATGAATTCCTTTCGATTCATCCTTTTCAGGATGGAAATGGTCGATTATCGCGATTATTGACTAATCTTCTGCTGCTTAAAAATAATTATCATTTCATTCAATATGTATCATTTGAGAATTTGACGGAACAAAAGAAAAAATCGTATTATGAAGCCTTGATGGATGGACAAAAGGATAGATATTCAGAGACAGAAAGAATAAATTCCTGGGTTTTGTACTTCCTGGATTCCTTGCAAACATTGATTCACAGACTTGAACAAAAATATGATGTGTTTAAATCGAAAGGTGGATATCTTAATGACAGACAGAAAATTATTAAGGATTTTATTGCAAAAAATAAACTCATCAAATTAAACGATTTAGTAAAAGCGATGCCAAACGTAACAGTTCATACGCTTAAAAAGGATTTACAATACCTGAAAACAGAAAAACTCATTGATTCAATCGGAAAAAATAGAGGGACTATATATATCATCAAAGAAAAATAATGTACTTGCTCTGATACTACCTAAGCAGCCAGGCCTTTGTGCCTCGACGCACCTGGCTCACCATACAAAGCCCCGGCACCTGGCCCTGACTTTGTACCGCAGGTACTAAAAGTGAAATCTTCACATTAATCATGTTTAAATATACTTTTTAGATATACCTTTGTGATATAATAAATTTATCATGAAAACAGTATCACTTAAAATAGACGACTCAATTTTCGGAGAAACTGAAAAAATCCTTTCCCATATCAAGAAAACCAGGAACCGGTATATTAACGATGCGCTTGATTATTATAACCGCCATCAGCGCAGAATAATACTGGAGAAAAGACTCAAAAATGAATCAGAACTGATCAGGGAGGAATCATTGTCGGTTCTTAACGAATTTGAAAGGATTGATTATGCAGATTAAACAATTCGAAGTTTGGATCGCAAATCTGAATCCTCAACCAGGAACAGAACCTGGCAAAACCCGCCCTGTACTCATCGTGCAGACCAATCTCCTTAACAAAATTCCGCATCCGTCAACCATAGTCTGTCCAATTACCACGAAAATTGAAAAAGAGGCTGACATCTTAAGGGTTCATCTAAAAAAGGGAATGGCTAATTTATCAGAGAATTGTGATATTATGATGGATCAGATCCGGGCTATCGATAATAAAAGATTGATTAATAAAACAGGAGATCTTCCAATCGATCTAAGAGATAGTATAAAAGAAAATATCAGAATAATATTGGACCTGGAATAGCCTGACGGCACAATACAGGCTAATCGTGATTGGTTTTCCAGACGCACAAGGCCCACTATAAACCAACCACGCCTGGGCAGGGAATGTTATGCTTATTTGCAACGCAAAGTTAAACTACAGCCACAGTTTATTAACATCTTTTTCAAAGGGTAATTTTAGAATTTGTTCAATTCCAATTATTTTATATTCAGAAAATGAAACGAAGTCTGTGGCGCTTAATGGCGGTTTCAATGCTATTATTAAAAAAAATGAATCTGGGAATCATAAATATTTTCTAACAGAATGTGAAAGACAGATAAGAAGCTGGAGAAGAATGGTATACTCTGATCTGGAGGTTTTAGAATTGAAACTTGAAGAACTCACAAACTTACAAAAATCAGATTTCTTCAATAAGTATTACTTCCCTAAAATCTCCAAAAATTCTGAGTATTATTTCGCAAATAAAACTAAAATTGTTTCAAACGAATTTATTAAAGCTCCAACACCATTGAATTATGACTGGATACTCTTAAACGGTCAAAAGAATAGAACGAGCAATCTTAGATTACATTGGTACCTATAAACATCATGTAAAGTATGATCGCAGGAATGGTGAAAGAACAATTCTTCATGAGTTTTTTAAACAAAATAGGACAATATTATTGCGAGATACTTATGTTGACCTTGAATATGAAAAGAACTTAAATGAACCGAACTCAAAGTCAAGCGAAGAATGTGATTTTATTCTTAAAACTGAATACCCTGATTTCTTAAAAACGACATTTTTTGAGGTAAAAAAAGAAGATGTCAGATTCTATGTAAAGAAGAATACAAAAAGACCTCAAATTAGCAGTGAGTTTCTTTCTCATTTACAGCAAGTATGGGGATATAAAGAATATGCGGAAAACCCAATAAATCAAATCGAACTAAAAAATAAATTGAATTATGAGACCTTCAATTTCGACTATTTTCTCCTTGCTGGAAGGATGGAGGAAAAGGAAGAGATGAAGGATGTTTTTAATAAACAATTGGATCGGATGTTTGAATACATCAAGGTAATTGCATACGAGGAATTGGAGAACATCAACATTAATTACTTGGAGAAATTCAAGAGACTTACTGAATAAACAACACAGCAAAAAATATTCAAGTCTTCCAGTATTCGTTTTTCCCTACCCAACCCCTATAACTCGAATGGCTATAAAGCCCAGTTCCCCCGCCACCCAGCCTCCCCCTCATCCCCTAAAAAATAAATTTCACCCCACTCCAACCAAAACCTGAAAGATTCCTTATGTTTGATTCATTAATTTATCAGGGGACCATTATCCGGAAGTTTTTATCAGTTGTTTCCTCCTTCTCTTTTTGCTGGCTGTGCTTTTCAGATTCGTTACCCAATAGAGTATTTCAGTTATAATCCTTTCAGGCAAAGTGTTTATCAATTCTCTTCATACTGCAAAATACAGTTACCTGGGGAAACCGCTAAAGCGGGTGATGATAAAATTATGGACCCCCGTGAACTCCTAAGTGCTTTCAGCGGAAAAAACAGGAACACATATGAAGTCGAATGTGCCCTCAGTGCAAAAAACATGAGCACATGTGACATGCAATGTGCCCTCAGCGCAAAAATTATGAGCACATATGACATACAATGTGCCCTCATCGCAAAAATTATGGGCACATGTGACATACAATGTGCCCTCAGCGCAAAAAATATGAGCACATGTTACATACAATGTGCCCTCAGCGCAAAAATTATGAGCACATGTAACATACAATGTGACTTGTCCTGATATAGGTTTACACTAAAAAGGTGTAAAAATGGACAATCAAAAACGAAAAATCATTCAGAAAAAAGGGAAGTATTATTCCGAATCGGAGCGACATTCGATCATTCAAGAAATGCTCAAAAACGACTGGA
>JANXXZ010000484.1 GCA_025350385.1 Bacteroidales bacterium | reverse complement strand
GATTGTTTTCAACGATATAGAGAGCCTGTTTGCCTTCGAGGTTTGCAAGGTAGTTGCTCTGGTAAAGTTTATCCCAGTTGATCTGGCTTGTGTTAATATCCGTCTGCCATGCATTGATGATTGCAGCTTTAACGTTTGGATCTACCGGGAGGGGATAGCTTTGCTGGTAGTTAGGCAGATTCCTGTAATAATCGGGTCTCGGGTCCCTTGCATTGAACCAGTTTAAAGAAGTGGTCCCGGTTTTACCAAACGAATAGGCAAGCGAAGTGGTTACTGTTGTTTTTTCATCAATGGTCCAGTAATCGCTGAGAATAATCATAGGCTCATTGGATGACTTTACCTTTGAATTCCTTTTATTACCATTTTGTAAACCCCAGTTGGGATTATAATAATTATTATTCATCAGGTCGTATACTTCCTGTGTGGAGGCAGAACTCATTCCTCGTTTGGTAGGAGAGGCATAGGCTGTGAGCGCAAGACTGTGTCTTGAATTCAGTTTCTTTTCAGCTCCTACGAAATAAGCGTATCCATCGTAAAATGTACCATCCACATAACCTTCATTCCCCCAGCGTCGTGAACCGCTAACGGTAAATGCCCAGTTATTTTTCATCATCCCGGAGGAGTAGGTCAGCATTAACCGGTTTGAATAGGAACGATTGGACAATGCATAGGAGAGTTTAGTTTGTTTGCGCTGTTTAGAAGCGCGGGTAGAAAAGTTGGTTGAGCCACCCAATGTGCCGAGCGAAAACTGGGCGGGTTCGATGCAATTGGCATATTCACGGTTGCGGAATACATCGTTGAGCCCGCCCCATTCGCCGTAAACGGCCCGGCCTGATTCGCCGTCGTTCACCGGAACACCTTCGATGTATACATTTTCATACTCTGAATCATATCCACGCATCCGGAAAAACATGGAACTGAAGGTATATGAGGCTGTGTTGGTAAAAACGTCACCCGATGAGTGAAGTATACCTGAAACAGCCTGTTCCTTGTCGTCGCTTTCACCACTCAGGGTGATTTCCGAAAGACCTGCTTCGGCCTGCGCAATGTTGGGGCTCAGCGAGATTTTTCCCACGTCGGTGGTTCCTTTAGTGACCTTTGCCGGTATGGATACTTTTTCATACCCGTCAATGGTTACCAGTATCGTATAATCTCCGGGTTCAGAAACCTGGAGTATGAAACGGCCGTCAGTTCCCGTAAGGGTTTGAATGGAAGCCGCTTCAACCTTGGCCAGCGGTATTGCTGAGCCAGTCAATCCATCATTTACCACGCCTGTTATGCTTAATTGCGACCAGGCAGGTAATGACAAAATGAGCAGTGAAATAAGAACAGAGAAAGTAAACTTCATAGAGTTGGAATTAAACCGTACTTTTTTGGTATTAATGAGTTTGATTTATGTCAGATTTCGGGGGAGTGCAAAAGAACGAAAAATATCTTTCGTACAACCTATTAATCATTTATTATTTAATTTCTAATTATCTTTTCTTTCAACGGGCTTAAATAAAATAATCTACATTTGTTACCTCAAAATTAAAAACCACCTTATGCCAACCCTCAGAATACCCTCCTTCTTACTTTTTTTTCTGTTGTTGTTCATTTCATTGCAATCATATAGTCAGAAGCAGGCAAAGGCAATCTGTATCGCATTTTACAACCAGGAAAACCTGTACGATACTATTGATGATCCCAAGACCAATGATGCAGAGTTTACTCCTACCGGGAGCAATTCATGGACCTGGGAAAGGTACCAGTCAAAACTTGCCCATATGTCCACCGTCATCAGCCAGATTGGTGATGAATTCCTGAAAGGGGGACCAACGCTTATCGGCCTTTCGGAAATTGAAAACCGCGGTGTGCTTGAGGATCTCATTCATACGGAAGCACTGAAAAACTCCGGTTACGGAATTGCGCATTTTGAATCGCCCGACCTGAGAGGAGTTGATGTTGCGCTACTTTATAAAAAAAAGGATTTTGAACTGGTAAATTCAGTTGCTGTTCCAATGATTATGCCTGGCCAGCCTGATTTCAAAACCCGTGACCAGCTCGTTGTTACCGGCCTGGTTGATCGTGATACTATGACTATTGTAGTGAATCATTGGCCTTCGCGCGGCAATGATGTAACTCATCGTATTGCTGCCGCTAAACTCACCCACGAAATAGTGGACTCCCTTTATGCAAGAAACAGGAACGCAAATATCCTGGTGATGGGTGATCTGAATGATGACCCTATTGATGAAAGCGTACTTGTAACGCTGGGTGCCAGGGGAAAGGAAGAAAAAACAAAATCCGGCGAATTATATAACCCTATGTGGCAAATGTTTAAAGATGGAACCGGATCGCTGGCCTATAAGGATAGCTGGAACCTGTTCGACCAGATCATTGTTTCCGAACCGCTTATCCGGACCGGGCAATCATCCTGGAAACTTTATAAAACAAAGGTATTTAAAAAGCCTTTCATGATACAACCAGATGGACAATACGCTGGGTACCCTTTCCGTACTTTTGCAGGGGGAGCCTATGTAAACGGGTATAGTGACCATCTGCCGGTATACGTTATTCTGGTGAAAGCAAAATAGTCGCTTACTCCGTTTAAGGGTGTGGGTGCTTCTACTGATAGCATTTATGGATTCAGAGGTGAGAAGGGAGAGGTGAGAAGGGAGAAGTTAGGATTATATCTAACAGTCCAACATCAAACTTCATATCCAAGATTTAAAAAAGGACCATTAGTAAACAGATCAGTTTTAAAAACAGGCTAACAAACTTATTTAACCAAATCAGTCAAAGCATGCAAAAATTTACACTTCAGTTATTATTTACCTTCCTGCTAATGACAACTGGTTTTGCCCAAAAAGGTACCTTGTCGGGAAAAGTTTCCGACGCTGTCTCCGGTGAAACGCTGATTGGTGTCAATATTCTTTATGGGAAGAACCAGGGATTGGTAACGGATGTCGATGGCAAATACAGCCTTCAGCTTCCTTACGGAAATTATACGCTGACAGCTTCTTATGTCGGTTATCAAAGTGTGACAAAGACAGTGACCGTGAGCGCCGTTCCGGTGACCCTGGACTTTCTATTAAAAAATATCATGTTATCAGAGGTGGTGGTGGTGGCCGATGTAGCACGCCAACGCAAAACACCGGTAGCTTTTTCGAACATCACACCCCTCAAAATCCAGGAACAGCTGGCAGGACGTGATATCCCGATGCTCCTGAATTCAACGCCCGGGGTATATGCTTCCCAGGTAGGCGGTGGCGACGGGGATGCCAGGATCACCATCCGGGGTTTCAGCGCCCGGAATGTGGGTGTACTGCTCGATGGAGTTCCTGTTAATGATATGGAGAATGGAACCGTATACTGGTCCAACTGGTTTGGATTGGATGCGGTTACGCGCAGCATGCAGGTGCAACGCGGATTAGGCGCTTCAAAGCTGGCCCTTCCATCAGTGGGTGGTACAATTAATATTCTTACCAAAGGTATCGACGAACGTAAAGGAGGAAGATTAAAGCAGGAGATTGGAAGCGATGGATATTCTAACACTTCCTTTGGTTTCAATTCCGGTAAAATGAAGCATGGCTTTGGCTTTACTGTAGCGGGCTCTTACAAGAGAGGTAATGGATGGGTGGATCATGCCTGGTCAAAGGCTTACTTCCTGTATGGTAAAGTGGACAAATTCATAGGGCATCATATTATATCACTTTCGGCATATGGCGCACCGCAAAGTCATGGACAGCGTTCCTTCAACCTCCCAGCTGCCGTTTATAATAAACAGTGGGCAATGGATCATGGTGTTGATTCAACCGATCTGACTAAATACACTCCCACATCCTGGGCAAAAGGAAGCTACACATTTGATCAAGGTATTGCTTTTAACCAGCACTGGGGGCAAATTGAGAATTATACCATAAACAACTATAATAAAAAAGACCCAATAACCGGTCAACTGATAGCAGATACTGTTAATCGCGGCAGTTTCAGTTCGAAAAATGAAAGGGTGAATGAATATTTCAAACCACAGTTCACGTTAAAGGACTTCTGGAATGTGAATGAGAAGCTTTCCGTTTCAAACATAGCTTATATGTCAATCGGCAAAGGAGGCGGGATCAAAGCCAAGAATACGATGAGTATTCTCGCAAACGGGGAAATGGATTTCCAAACTGCTTATGACTATAATTCGTTCCATACCATAACCCCTACCCAGGCCTTATACAGTAATACGTTACGCAGTGCCGGTAATTTCCTGGTTGAGTCTAAGAATGAACACCGATGGATCGGCGTACTTTCAACAGTAAATTATCTGGTAACCCCACAGATAACCATGTCGGGAGGTATTGATCTCAGGACCTATAAAGGGATTCATTACGAAATGATTTATGATTTCCTTGGTGCCGACTATATCATCGATGCAACTGATCGCTCACAAAACTATGGTCTTTCGGATAAAAGAACCATGAAATTCGTGGGGGACAAGATCAATTACTATAATGATGGTCTGGTTCGATGGGGCGGTTTATTTTACCAGACAGAATATAAAAAAGATAAGCTCTCGGCTTTTATTAACCTCACCGGCGCGCGGACCAGTTACAAGCGTGTTGACCATTTTCAATATGATTCATTGCAGGCGACTGCCTGGAAAAATATCAATGGATGGACCATTAAAGGTGGCGTAAACTATAATATTACCAAGCACATATCGGCATTTATCAACCTGGGATACCTGGATAAAGCCCCGCGTTTTAAAAACGTTTTTGATAATACCAACCAGCTTTTCCGCGATATAAAGAACGAAAAGGTCCGGGCACTTGAAGGAGGCTTAGCTTATAATAGCCCTGTCTTTTCAATGAATGTAAATGCATACTATACCAACTGGCTCAACCGCCCGGTCGACTATGCCCCTCTTGTTGCTATTGCTGATACATTGGGAGGCCAGACCACCTCTTTTTATGCCAATATCAATGGCCTGAGTGCATTGCACAAAGGAATTGAGGTCGACTTTGTTTATCTCATTAGCGAGAAGCTCAAGGTTCAGGGGCTGGTATCTATAGGTGACTGGAAATGGAATTCAGCTGACTCAGTGCGTGTAAACGACAACTACGGCAAAACCGTTCTGACACAATATATCAACGCAAAAGGAATTCATGTGGGGGATGCTGCACAATTCCAGCTTGGTGGTGAAATACGTTATGAACCCATCAAATTTCTTTACATAAGTGGTAATATTACCCGTTTCGGAAAATATTATTCCAATTTCGACCCAATGTCCTACGATGCGGGAAATGTCAATAATGATTACTTTGCCAACTTTTCACATCCGAAAGATGAGAACGGAAACGTTCTTTTGGATAAAAATGGAAGGCCAATTTATGGGGACCCGGTGGATCCGTGGAAAATTCCGGCTTACTACCTTGTTGACCTGCATGCCGGGTATTCAATGAAAGTTTTTACCAAGTACCGGCTTCAATTGCGCCTGAACGTAATGAATGTGTTGAATACCGTTTATGTATCGGATGCTGACGACAATTCAACCTATATCGGGCAAAGCTTTAAAACCCATGATACCCGTTCGGCAGGTGTATTCTTTGG
The DNA here is from genome assembly GCA_025350385.1 of Bacteroidales bacterium. Lineage (GTDB taxonomy): Bacteria > Bacteroidota > Bacteroidia > Bacteroidales > UBA4417 > UBA4417. The sequence continues at coordinate 9,189 of JANXXZ010000484.1, read as the reverse complement.
TGCAAGCCGCACCTACTCTATGTCACTTTCTTTTGAATTCTAATTGATTAAAGAAAAATAAACCCGTTCACAAATAAACCCAATCAACAATGAAAAAATTTACATTTCTTTTCGCGACACTCATTTCGATGGCAGCCACATCATCAGGTCAGACTCCGATTGACATTCTTACTGCCAGGGCACAGCCGGTAGGATCCATTGTAACCATTCGCGGTATATTGCTCAATGATGCTTCCGTAATGGGCTGGACCTATTACATACAGGATGCAACTGCTGGTATAGCCGGATATAGCACCCTCTTCAGCACAACAGGTGTTATGCCCGGTGATATTGTCACGGTAACAGGGACACTTAAAAATTACAATTCACTGCTTGAGATCAGCCCTGTAACGGCTGTAACTATCGAATCGAGCAATAACCCGCTGCCTGCTCCCGCTCTCCTCACTATTCCATTAATCGGTGAAGACTATGAATCAATGCTTATCAAAGTTGGTAATGTTCATTTTGATCCTGCCGTCCAGGGGACACTTTTCAGCGGAGGGACTTCCGGGGCCAATTATAATGCTTACGACCAATATGGGAGTACATTACAGGTGCGCATATTACCAAATACTGATATTAATAACACCCTTATCCCTATGGGGAATGTAAATATAACCGGGTGCCTGGGTCAGTATAGCTCTTCCAATCCGATAACAGGATACCAGCTTGTTCCGCGTTCCTTATCTGATATTGTTACGAATTCTTCTATCAGCTTAACCACCCCGGTAACCGTAAGTGATATCACCACCTCCTCCGTTACCCTGAACTGGACCACCGATAACCCAGGCTCTTCCTTCATGAAATATGGACTTACGCCCTCCCTTGAACTTGGGATAGTAAACGGAACTGCCAATACAACCAATCATTCCGTGGTGTTAACAGGTGCTGCTGCTCAACTATTGTATGCCAAAGCTTTTTCAATCAGTGCCACCGTAGCAACGGATACGGCAAAATCAACCGTAGGCGCATATATTACTGCCTCCAACAGCTCAGGTAAGATCAAAGTTTACTTCAACACCCCCGTTGATAATGCTGTTTCAACCGGTACCAACGCTATCTCAATCCCCCAGGCAGTTGACGATACACTGATCAGCTATATCAACAGGGCAAAACAAAGCATTGATATTGCCATCTACAGTTTTAATGATGAAGGGTTGAGCAGCATCAGTTCGGCTCTGAATGCCGCAGCTACTAGGGGGGTTAACATCCGGATTATTTATTGCGGAACTACAGTTGATCCTTCCATCGATTTGCTGAACAGTTCAATCCATAAACTTCAGGGGCCAACGGCGGCAAATCGTACGGGTATCATGCACAACAAATTCATGATAATTGATGTGAACTCTGCCAATGCAAATGATCCGCTGGTTTGGACCGGTTCTGTAAACTGGACAGCTGACAATATGAATATAGATGCAAACAATGTGATCATTGTTCAGGATCAAAGCCTCGCCAGGACCTACCTCGCAGAATTTGAAGAAATGTGGGGATCAACTACCCTTACTCCGAATGCTGCAAATGCCAAATTCGGCTCGGCAAAAGCCAATAATACGCCTCACCAGCTTAAGGTGGGAGGCAAATGGTTGGATTGTTACTTCAGCCCATCCGACAATGTTAATGTTGAAATTATCAACAGGATACAGACTGCCCAGAGTGACCTGGAAGCTGCCGTTATGCTTATCACCCGCAAGGAAATGGCATATGCGATCTCTGATGCAGTAAATGCCGGAGCCAAAGCCTATTTCCTGGTAAGCAGTTTCAGCGACGAAGTTATCCCTGCTAATCCTCCAACTTACCCAAATCCTGATTCAACGATATTTCTTACGTTGAAAAACGCTTGTTCCGAATTTGGCGATTATACCGGCGGTGGGATCATGCATAACAAATACCTCATTGTTGACCAGAGTAATACATCATCTGATCCCATGGTCTGGACCGGATCACACAACTGGAGCGGAGGGGCTAATACTGCCAATGATGAAAATTCGATCTGCATTCACGATGCAACGATTGCCAATATATATTATCAGAATTTCAAAAAAATCATGAGCATGGCCGATATTCTTTATGGTATTGATGATCCGGCCGGATTTTCAAGAAATGATGTGATGGTATACCCAAATCCTGCCTCTGCATACGTAAACATTGATGTCAAATCATCATCTGCGGTTGCTTATAAAATGCAATTGCTCGACCTTTCAGGCCGCATGATTAAGGAAAGCAATCAAACGGCTTCACAGGGAATCACACATACCGGTTTTGACCTCTCCGGACTGAGTTCAGGTATCTACCTGGTAAGGATCTCGAATAAAAACGGGACCTCTACTCAGAAATTGATTGTTCAGTAAGCGAAAAAGTTACAATTTCCTCAGGGAGCCGTTTTTATTCTGGTAAAGACGGCTCCCTGTGTTTTAATACGTTGTGTATTTGTGCAGAAATATTTCCTACTTTCGTCCCATAAAATTCAGCCCGGTGTCCGATAGTTTAGTAATCATCCCCACTTATAATGAGAAGGAAAACATCCGAAAGATGATTGAAAAGGTATTCTCATTATCCAAGGAATTTCACCTGTTAATCGTTGAAGACAATTCTCCCGATGGCACCGGTGCAATTGTCCGCTCCATGCTACCCGAATATGAAGGCCGGCTGTTCATGCTTGGACGCGCCGGGAAACAAGGCCTGGGAACCGCTTATATTGCCGGATTCAAATGGGCGCTGGAACGCGATTACGGATATGTTTTCGAGATGGATTGCGATTTTTCTCACAATCCCGAGGACCTGATTAAGCTCTATGATGCCTGCGCTGCCGGAGGAGCCGATCTGGCTATCGGTTCAAGGTACATAAAAGGCGTGAACGTGGTTAACTGGCCTCTTGGTCGGGTGTTAATGTCGTATGGCGCTTCAATGTATGTTGATTTTATTACCAGCCTGCCCATAAAGGATACCACGGCCGGTTTCAAATGCTACACGCGTAAAGTGCTCGAAACTATTGATCTCGATAATATCCGTTTTATGGGTTATGCCTTCCAGATCGAAATGAAATACACTGCCTGGAAACTCGGATTTAAATTGGTGGAAGTCCCGATCATTTTTACTGACCGTACCGAAGGCACTTCAAAAATGAGTTCGAAAATCTTCAAGGAAGCATTTTTTGGCGTCATCAGCCTGAAGTTTAAAAAGATCAACCCTAAGAAAGTAGCCTGATTCTTTCCCTGAATAATACGTTAATAGTCTTTAAGAAACCTGTCAGGCAGCATGACCTGCCAGGTCTCTTTCTTGTTCGAAACCTTTTTTTTAATAACAAATCCCCCGGCCTGCGGCCACCCCCTTTAAAAAGGGGGACTTACACCGGCGAAATCCCGGCCAGCAGCCATCCCTTTTAATAATCGGTCGTCCACAATAAAAATGATATTCCTATTTCCTTCTCCTTTAAGGAGAAGGTGCCGAAGGCGGATGAGGTAAAAAGGGGGATAAGATTTTGCATAAATGAATAAATCCCCCGGCCTTTGAACACTCCATTTATAAAGGGGGATGAAAAAACCTTTGCCAGGTATGGATTACCAAAATGCGGGGACGAATTGCAAATAAATTCTGTGAATATCACGACAGTTTAGAGCCAGTTCTTAAAAAGCACGAAACCGGATTTCATGATCCAGTGATAAATCTCATTTAAAATTTCGGTAGGTTTGCATTGATTTTTATTCCTGTTCATTTATGGGCTCACGTTTCCACATTATCAACGCAAGGATAGTAAATGAAGGAAGGATTTTTTCCGGTTCAGTTGCAGTGGAAAATGACAGGATTCTTGCTGTTTATGAAGATTCAATCCCAACTCTAGATGAAAGTATTGAAGAGATAGATGCCGCCGGCAAACTTCTGGTTCCGGGAGTAATTGATTGTCATGTCCATTTTCGCGAACCAGGCTTAACCCACAAAGCCGATCTTTCGACCGAAAGCCGCGCAGCCGTGGCAGGAGGAGTTACCTCCTATTTCGAAATGCCGAATACTCTTCCCAATACCATCACCCTGGAATTGCTGGAAGAAAAATTCAGGCTGGCTGAAGTAAAGTCACTGCCTAACTTTTCATTTTTTTTGGGAGCATCGAATGACAATATCGTTGAAATTGTAAATGCCGATCCTAAAACAGTTTGCGGAGTGAAGGTTTTTTTCGGCGCCTCCACCGGAAATATGCTGGTTGATAATATCAGTAATCTTGAAGATATTTTCCGGCTTTCACCCATCCCGATCGCTGCACACTGTGAAGATGAATCACTGATACGTCTCAACAGTCAGGCTATGCGGGATGAATTCGGTGATGAGATACCGGTTGAGATGCATCCTGTTATCCGCTCAGCCGAAGCCTGCTACCGGTCAACCAAACTTGCGGTGAACCTGGCACAGAAATACAATACCCGCCTTCATATCACACACCTGAGTAGTGCCCGGGAACTTGACTTGCTGGATAACCTTCAGTCACTGGCTCAAAAACAAATAACCGCCGAAGTATGTCCCCATTACCTTTGGTTTTACGATGAGGACTATATCCGGCTGGGGACCAGACTTAAAGTAAATCCATCTATCAAATCAGTTGAAGATCGTTCAGCGCTACTGCAAGGCTTGATTAACGGGAAAATTGATATCATTTCTACCGATCACGCTCCGCACCTGCTTACAGAAAAGGCACAAAGCTATTTTAAGTCGCCTTCCGGCACCCCCCTTGTGCAGCATTCACTGCCGGCTATGATGGAATTCGTGCATAGAGGAAAGCTAAGCCTTGATATGCTGGTAGAAAAAATGTGTCATGCCCCGGCTGTTTGTTACGGCATTGAAAATCGCGGGTTCATCCGCCCCGACTATTTTGCCGACCTGGTGCTGATTGACCCCGACAGATCCTGGACAGTAAGTGGTGAGAATATCCTGTATAAATGCGGATGGTCAGTATTTGAAGGTGTAACATTCCATTCAACGATAACCCATACCTTTGTCAACGGGAACCTTGTTTATCAGGACGGGAGATTTTCCGATACAATTAAAGGCAAAAGAATCACTTTCAACAGATAATTAGCATTCCATGAAGAAATATCTTACTCTCATAATTATTGCCCTTCTGTTATTGAGCTGTGGCCCTAAAAAGGTAATAGAATCGAAATACGAAAACGGCTCCCCTAAAGTGATAAAATATTACAGTAAAATTGACGGGAAAGAGCAGTTGGTGCGTGAAGTAGTATTTTACGAGAACAAAAATAAGAAAATGGATGGCGAATACTCCAACAACCAGCGTTCAGGTCATTGGATGGCATGGTATGAAAACGGGAAACTATGGAGTGAGGGGGATTACAAGGATGATAAACGAAACGGTCCCGGCCTGGTTTACCACGAAAATGGAAAGAAATATATTGAAAGCATGTACACCAACGATGAAAATACCGGCAAATGGAGGTTTTACGATACCAATGGTGTAGTTGTGAAAGAAGTGGATTTCGACCTGATCAATAAAAAGCAGGCAGCTGATTCGTTAAAGTAATGCCCGATTTAATTTGGCAGTAAATCGCCTTATTTAAAAGTGACATATACCGGCAGGTGGTCACTGTAACCGCCAAAGTATTTATTCCCCATGGTGCGATTCGGGCGCTCATCCCCGTTATTATTGGTATACAGAAGGAATTTTGCCTTGTAAATGCCGGCATCTTCCGGACTACAGTTCAGACCTTTACTTTTCTTCAGCATGCTTCCTGAAACAATGATCTGGTCGAAAAGATCCCAGCTTTTATAGTACAGGCTTCCTGAGCCACTTTTGAATTTAGGGTACAGCAGGTCGTAAAGGTTCTCTGGTTTGAAAGGACCGACAGGCGGTAGGGCACCGATCCCTTCCGTAATGCTGCGGTTGTCGGGGTTGTCGTTAAAATCACCCATTACCAGGATATTTGCCTTGATGTCATTCTTTAGAAGTTCCTGAATTTTCTGGTGAAGCACACTGGCAGCAGTCATTCTCTTATTTTCCGATTCCGCACTGCCCTCTCGCCTCGATGGCCAATGGTTTACAAAGATGTTCAGAATCGTTCCTCCTTCTGTTTTACCTTTAACGTATAAAATATCCCGGGTACGGTCAATGCCTCCATCAAGGGTAACAGGAACCGGTTCCGAACTTAATACCGTAAATGTTTTTGTATTATACAGCAGAGCCACATCAATGCCCCGTTCATCCGGGCTATCGTAATGCACAATACCGTATTTGACGGCAGCCATTTCAGGAAGGTCAATGAGTTGCTCAAGTACGCTGCGGTTTTCAACCTCGGCCATCCCGATAATATCAGGCATTGAAGGAGCTATTATACTGGTAAAAACCTGCGCCAGGTTCTTTTCCTTTTTGATAAAACGTTCACTGGACCATGGAATTTTACCCTGCGGGGTAAATTCATCATCGTTGGTCTTCGGATCGTTTATAGTGTCGTAAAAGTTCTCAGTGTTATAAAAAACAGCTGTAAAACTATGTTTTTCAGAAACTTCTGAACCTGGTTCACAGTAAGCGGAATGATTCCACCGGCCGGATGGGTTAACGAAGCAGAATGAAGCTGATGCAAGAATTACGAGTATCGATTGGCTGTAAATGTTCATCCTTCAAAGATATCGGGTTATACAATTGGTTGGAGAATTACACATAAAAAAACCGGCCATTAAGCCGGTTTTTTCAGATCAAAATAATTTAGGTTATTGAGCTATAATAACCAGGTATTTTGAAGCGCTCCAGAATTCAGCATAGTTCTTGATCACAAGACTGTCAGCTGATTTATTGCCAACAATACGGTATGAACCGGCCGGATGAGTGGTAAGGAGAGTGGCTTTTTTCTTGAAGATTGGGATACCCTTGAAATTAGTAATATCAATCTTTGTAAAATAGGTTTTATCAAAGTCTGATTTTACAGTCTTATTCTTTCCTAATCCGAGGAATCCGCCTTCCTTGCTAATAATTTTCTTTTCAAGCAATTCCTTGTTAGTACCAACTACATAATAAGCAGTGTTCAAAGCTGCTGTTTTTTCATTAATTGCCTGCTGTTTGGCCTGATTGTCGGCGCTGAGGTTATCTACGGTCTGGTTAAGATTGCCGACCTGGCTTGTTAATCCCTCAACTTTGATGTTTAATTTGCCGAGTTGATCTTTCAGATCTGCAATTTCCACATCTTTCGATTCGATTTGTTTGTTGAGTGACTCAATCATTTTCTCGAGTTCAACAATGCGAACATCCGATTTCTTAAGTTTGGCACGCAAACCTGCAACTACCTGCCTGTTTTTCTGCAGCAGCTGATAAATGGCATTGATGTCGCTGGTTACCTGATCCTTGGCATTTGCCTGGAGTTCAGTTCCACCTTTAGTATTCTGGCTGATAATATTTTCTTTCTGCTTGATGGAGTCGAGATTTGATTGAATCTCGTTAAATGCGCGTACATAAGACATTACAGTAGTATCCTTAGCAAATCCGATAGCCATGAGGCTATCGTTCTTTGCTTTTAGCCGTTCATTCTCAGCTTTTTGTTTGTTGCAACTCATCGTCATTATCATGACTGGAATAAGGAGCAGGAAAAGGATTTTTTTCATAAGAATATTATTTTGTTTGTTTTATAACGTGCAAAGGTAGTATTAATTGCAGGCTTTTCAACTTGCATAGGATATACATTTATTTTCGGGTTGTAAAATTATTATGTATTGATTGCTATTTATGTGTTTCAGGCCGTTTCACACAATGGCAGCATTTTATCAGGTTACACCCTGAAACTGAATTCAGGGTAAGTATAGCTACCTTTGTTTGCGCAAAATGCATAGTCTATGACCAGTTATACACAAGTAATTTTAAAGAAAGGCAAGGAAGAGCCCGTCCTGCGGTTTCATCCCTGGATTTTTTCGGGAGCAATCAAAGAAATCAGGGGAAAGTTTGAGGAAGGAGACATTGCAGAGGTTTTCTCACAGGAAGGGAACTACCTGGCAACAGGATACCTGCTTTCCGGCTCTATTACCATAAAGTTGTTTTCGTTTACACAGCAGGAGATTGATAAAAAATTCTGGAAGTCAAAACTTGAAACAGCCTACAGGCTCCGGCAGGACCTGGGTCTTGTCGGCTCAAAATCAACCAATACATACCGGTTGGTTCATAATGAAGGCGACAGCATGCCAGGGCTCATTGTAGATATATACGATAGCCTGGCTGTGATCCAGGCACATTCGGTCGGGATGTATCTTTTGCGCGAAATCCTTGCTGATTCAATCCGCAGTATTTATGGCAAAAAGATTACGGCAATTTATGACAAAAGCGCTGAATCGCTCCGCAAAATGACTGGATTTAAAACTGAGGACGGATTCCTTTTGGGAGGTGGCAGTAACTTTGAAGTGAAGGAAAACGGGAACCAGTTCATGATTGACCCTGCAGCTGGGCAGAAAACAGGTTTCTTCCTCGACCAGAGAGAAAACAGGCAATTGATAGCCCGGTATGCAAACAGCAGGAATGTTCTCAATATGTTCGGATATACCGGAGGGTTTTCGGTGTATGCCGCCCATGCCGGCGCTTCCCTGGTTCACACTGTCGACAGTTCCGCGCCGGCCATTGAAACGGCCCGTCGAAACATGGTCCTCAACAGGTTCGACCCTGAGCAGAATGCCTGCTTTGTTGCCGATGCCCGTCAATACCTCGAAACCATGGATGCAGACCGGTACGATCTTATGGTGCTTGACCCCCCTGCTTTCGCAAAAAATATGGATTCGCGCCGCCAGGCGCTTAAAGGATACCGGGCAATAAATGCAGCCGCCTTGAAAAAGATCAAAGCGAGGGGAATTTTATTCACCTTCTCCTGCTCCCAGGTAGTCGACCGCCAAATGTTCACTTCGGCGGTAACCGCAGCAGCTATTGATGCAGGACGTAAAGTACAGATTTTACACCATCTCTCCCAGCCGCCCGATCATCCTATAAATATCTTTCACCAGGAAGGCGAGTACCTGAAAGGGCTGGTTCTGAGAGTAGAATAATGGAGTGATTATTATTGAAAACGCATCTCAGGATCGCCCCATCGTTCCCTCGCGCCCTTACTACATTACTCTCTATCGCTCCCTCGCATCATCACCCTTTCGCGTCCTTGTCCCATTGCCCTTCACCACTCATTT
>JANXXZ010000465.1 GCA_025350385.1 Bacteroidales bacterium | reverse complement strand
CTTATCATAAAAAGCTTTATTGTCAGGTGGATGTGTCGGAAACTGGGGGTTCTTCTCAAAAAACCTCTTAAAACGGTAATCTTGTTTGGCAAAATACAGGTAATTATTTTCAACAAATAAATCAGCTGACAGTATATTGATATCCAGGTAATAAGGTGAAGAAACAGTCACAGCCGGATTCAGGAGGATACCATTAACACCTGAATATTTAGTATTCATAATCCCCAGCATTTCCTGCGAATATGCCCCGACAACAGATAGCAAAAGTATACAAGTTATAAGCAGGCATCGGATCTTTGAAATCCGGTCCTCCAAATGAAGTATTATCATAAACAATATGATAAACAAGTTAATGGCTGCTGAAAGAACGCAAAACCAGCCTTGATATTATCCCGGATTGTATCAGGTCATGCCAACAATACTACGTTTGTATATATGACAGGATTTTAGTAATCTTGCTGCCCGGAAGCAATTGATAATTAATCAGGTTCACTCATTAATTTAACAAAGAAAGTAGTATGACACAGACCACAAAAGCAGTCCTCTGGTGGATATTCGCAGTAATTTTTACCTTGTTAGCAGCCGAATATCAGAAAATGACAGGTCCTACCTATCCTGTAAAAGGAAAGACTACTATTAATAATAGAGAGATAAAATATAAACTCATCCGGACTGCCGAAAACGATAAAGATGCTGAAATCTATGTTACCGTTCCTGATCAGTCAGTAACGGGTACCATCTTGTTTAAACGATACAAAAGCAATGACAGCATGACTTCTGCACCCTTACTCAGGACGGGTGACAAACTGGTTTTCATGATGCCGAAGCAACCTGCTGCCGGCAAAATGATGTATGAAATCAAACTAAGCAGTGGCACAGAACAAGTTAAGTTAAGTGCCAGGAACGATCAACCCATTGTCATGCGATTTAAGGGGCCGGTTCCACTATATATCCTGATTCCTCATGTATTATGCATGTTCCTTGGCCTCCTATTTAGCACCCGAACAGCGATTGAATCATTGATCAACGGCTCCAGGACATACAAGTTCTCATTATTTGCCTTGTTCTTCCTGATCCCCGGAGGATTAATCCTTGGTCCATTTGTACAGAAATTCGCTTTCGGAGCTTACTGGACCGGCTGGCCCTTCGGCCATGATTTAACGGATAACAAGACCCTGGTTATGGTTCTTGCCTGGGTTTTTGCCGCATACAAACTGAAAAAAGACCCGCAAAACAAACTATGGCCGGTACTGGCAGCAATCGTCGTTCTGGTTGTTTACCTGATTCCGCATAGTATGTTAGGGTCGGAAATTGATTATACCAAGGTACCCGTTAAATAATGACACCTGTAATTACAATTCTGATTATTGCAGTTACTGCAATCATTTCGGCGGCTTCGTTCAGCAATCGCGATCTGTACAAGCGACTGATGTTTAATGCATACGACATTAAGCACTTCAGGCATAGTTATCGTTTCTTCTCCTATGCTCTTGTGCATGCCGACTGGATTCACCTGCTTATCAACATGATGGTGTTATACTCTTTCGGGCAGGCAGTTGAAGCTTATTACAGAATTTTATTCGATGCAAAAGGAATTCTCTACTATCTTTTATTGTATGTTGGAGGAATTGTTCTTTCAACAACCCCGGCATACGGGAAATACAAGGATGATTATTCATACAGCGCTGTAGGAGCTTCCGGGGCTGTATCAGCCGTTGTTTTCGCCAGTATTGTATTTGCCCCGTTAAACAAGATTTATCTTTTCATGCTTCCGATCGGTATTCCTGCTATTATTTTCGGGGTGCTTTACCTCGTTTATTCCTGGTATATGGCGAAGAAGAATGTAGATAACATCGGGCATGATGCCCATTTCTGGGGAGCAATATTCGGTTTCTTCTTTACCATTGCAATAAAGCCTTCACTTGCATTGCACTTTCTCTCCAGTTTAACCGGTTTTTTGCGAAACTGATATTCTGTTTCGCGATTTATTCTTCATTTATCTGACTGAAATTATTTCAGTTGGAGATCATCACGATAATTGACCCAAGGTAATTATTCCCATCTATTGGGATGACGCCTTTATGCCAGTACCGATCAGTTTTTCTTTCCTTGTTTAGTAATCGGATATCATTTTCCTTATCTTTATTTCCTGAAACTTTAATTTATTCACCATGAAAACAGTTTTAGGTATCCTTCATTTGATGTGGGTTATTATATGCCTGATGACCCCTGTTTTACTGATAGCTCAGGAAGGCCGGTATGCACCAGTCTGAATGATAGTAAGGTTTAACGAAGGAATTAAACCAACCTTGGAACATTCTTCTGATAGGGGGATATTCACGAATATTCCTCAACTCGATGCTTTAAATCAGAAATATGCCTGCACGGGTATGCAACATCTTTGTCCCGGCCAGAAAGTATCTTTACCGATCTATTCAATTCAGCTTCCTGAGGCAACAGAATTAATGTCCGCTATGGATGCCTATCGGGGTTCGGGCCTTTTTATGTATGTGGAACCTGATTATATCGGTCATGCAAAGGGAAGACCTGCGCAGGATTCCTTAATGCCAAATGATACGTATTTCAATCGTCAATGGCCGCTTTATAATGACGGTTCCTTCTGAGCTGCGCAAGTCAAGGTGGATGCTGATATTGACATGACTGAAGCATGGATGGTTGAACAAGGAGATACCAACACTGTGGTCGGAATAATTGATACGGGTTGTAAGCTGGACCATCCGGAGCTGAATGGCAGAATCTGGGTCAAATAAGTTGGAAATTTCCGGAAACGGCGTTGATGATGACGGAAACGGGTATATTGATGACTGGCGGGGATGGGATTTTGCCAATAATGACAATGACCCTACGGATGATTACGGGCATGGTACCAATGTTACGGGTATTATCGGTTGTAACGGAAATAATTTTCTTGGTTTTGCAGGTGTTAACTGGCATTGCAAACTGATGATCATGAAAGGAATTAACGATCAGAACTGGGGATATTACTCCTGGTGGATATCGGCAATAAACTACAGCGTGAACAAAGGTGTCAATGTCCTGAATCTTTCCCTTGGCGGAACTGATCCTTCACAAGGACTGACTGATGCGGTGACGAATGCGATTCAAAATGACGTTACCGTGGTGGCATCAATGATGAACACCAATAATAACGTGGCCTATATTCCTGCTTCGATCCCGGGTGTAATTGCTGTAGGTTCTACTGATCCTGACGATACACGATCCAATCCTTTCTTCTGGTCGCCCACGGGCGGAAGTTGTTATGGTCCACATATTTCGGTGGTTGCACCAGGCAATTATATCTATGGGCTTGATTATCTGAGTAATACAAATTATAACTCATACTGGGGAGGCACATCCCAGGCTGCTCCCCACGTAGCCGGCCTGGCTTCCTTATTAAAAGAACAGGGCCCCTACCGGACACCGGCTAACATTAAAGCTATTATCAAGAGCACGGCAGACGACCAGGTGGGAGATCCTATAGAAGATACACCTGGCTGGGATCAATATTACGGATATGGAAGGATAAATGCCTATAAAGCCCTTATGTATTACTTAACGGCAATGGATGAAACCAGAAAGGCTGAATTCCGTATCTATCCTAACCCGGTTTCAGGTATAGCTGATATCGAATGGAATCCCACAGAGATAATCCCTTCACGATTGAAAATTCAAAACCTGCAAGGCCAGAATGTGTTCGAAGAAGCAATTCAAAACAATGGTGGAGAACGAATCAAACTAGACACTCAATACCTGACGCCGGGAATATACCTGGTATTCCTGCATTCTAAAGAAAAGAGCTGTATACAGAAATTGGTGGTGGCAAAGTGAAACTTGCATTCCACCTCATAGAATTCGTTAGGCATTCTTAAATAAAAGCACATTCCTTATCAAGCACGGGGAGACTATAATAAGTTTCAAGCAATTAGATGTAATTCAACATGAGACTGGAGTATACTACAATCAATTCATCTGCGGATCATCAGGATAATTGACCCATGGAGCATATTCCTCGCCCATGGAGATGACGATCTTGCGCCATATCTGCTCCGAATTGGCTTTCAGGATTTCTTCAGCGGTTGACTTTAAAACCAGCCAGGTAAAGATTGTCTCCATCCACTACACTTGCATACACAGGAAAATCATGTAAAGAAATTGGCTCGGATTACAAGTCCGCATATGCGAGAGGTTTGCAAATCCGCGTCTGAAGAGTTCTTTATTTACTTTTTAACCCATTTTCCATTACCAATAACCTTATTCCCAGCACTGACACGGTATAAATATGTACCGGGGGACAGGGACATGGTGTTTATGTGAGTCCTTTCCTGGTTCAATTGCGTTTCAAAAACAAGCTGTCCATTACTATTGTAGAGATATAATGTCGATATAGGATATTGAGCGCCGACTACAGTTTCAAAATAATCACTTCCAGGATTAGGAAAAATAATGATTTCAGAGGACTGCCAGGTTACATTCTCAGGTATTTCTGTGATAAGTCCGTCAGAATTTATCTTAAGTGCAAAAATGTGGAATTTTTTTACATCAGGGAAATGATAGTCATACCTGTTACCCGTAATGAGTGCTCCTCCATCAGAGGTAGCAATAATACTGTAGGGTATATAAAAAGCATCTCCACCATAAAAGTGATGATCAATAACATTAAGAGCCGAATCAATCCTGGTTATTTGTATCCAGCTTGGAGAATTCTGCCAGGGGTATTGCGTTGGATTCACATTATAATCTCCTACAACGAAGATTTTATCACCTATTACTGCAGTGTTCTTAACAGCTCCACCATATAAAACAGTATCAGGATTATTATAATATTCCAGGCTTTTTAATGTATCATCATTATTATTCACCTTGAATATCCTTAAGTGTTGTTTTATATTAATCTGATCACGTACAACACCTGTCAACAGATAAGAAGAATCATTGTATATTGCAACACTACCCGTTGTGATAAATGAGGGCAATGTTTTTGTATTGACAAAAATGAGATTTGTATCGAGATTGGTAACAGTTGTAGGTGCAGTTAACATTCCTTCAAAACATTTAACTGAATTAAAGACTGAATTGAACAATATTCCAAATGGAGCACTTGGGAATGAATACTGATATTTATTATAAGTCATCAAACTATCAGGTTTCATGTTGTATTTTGAAACGGACCAACCTAATTGATGAAAATATGGCAAATATTCATTTATGCTGGATAATATAAATACTAAACTGTCATAAGCCATTGTATAAGCCTGTGGCAGGATGTACAGATTGGGTGGAGAAGGAAATGCTTTCCCTGAAAGTAATTGCAGATTTTCATCTATTTTCTGAAAACGTACACTTTGACAATTTACACCATTTGCGGATAAATAATATTTATTCGAAACTAGATAATAGTATTCCGGATCAAAGGGGAATCTAATGATCAAACAGTTTGTCATTGTTGTATCACCGACAATTGGCTCTATTAAATCGGATACTTGTTCACCACCAGAATCAATTTTCAATGTATAAGCCTGGGATAATGCATCTTTATCCGGAATTCTCATTAAACCAGTAATAATAAAGCTCCCATCTGATGTTTCGGCAGCAGCATATGAATATTCATATGTATTGCTTGGATACCATTTAAAAAATGAATTTTGAGATTGGGTGATTTCAGATACTAAAATCAATGAAATAAATAAAGCCAGTTTTTTCACTTTTATAAAATTAAGATTTTTGTATTAATTAAGAAAACCAAGGGCTATGATTTAGCCCTTGGTTTTAGGTTTTTAATGTCCTATAGGATCGCTAACGTAGGTAGCATAATATAAATAGTAATCATGCAATCTAGTCCATGTATTTATAGATGAAAAAAAATCATCTGTTACATCTACACTTTTGAATGTTTTACCTGTCGGTTTTTTATCATTCATGATATAATCGAACTTACTTAAGTAGTAATTAAGATTAGAAGGAGACAGGCAGGGTTCTACTAAGGGATTTTCCCCTTGTCCACTTGCCAGAAAAATCATGTTTGGTTGAAAAGGTCCAATGTAATCAGGGTCATAATAATCAAATGGAGTTGCAGCAACAACTTCAACATCTGTTAAGTAATGTCCTACTCCTAAACTGTAATTTGGATGATTGAACCGATATTCCAGCTTATCAGCCGCATCCTGCCCATCACCTCCACTATAAGATCCACATTTACCCATATCCCAACCCCAACGCCAGTAATCAGTAAATTCAAAAGCTACATATGATCCAATATAATGCAACCCAAGAGAGCCCGTCATTTGTATAGTTTTGGTTCCAGTGTTTTTTAGTTGACTATCTTTAATACTTAGATCTATCATATCCATCATAAAGGAACTGTCGTTTTTAGCACCCAAAGCGTCGCTCAATTTTTGAGTAAAATAATTATAGGCAATATCAAGTTGTTCTATACTTATATTACCATCCTCAGTAATTACAACCAATGAATCTTTGAAAAACTCCAAATTCTTAATTGCATGGTCATTATTGGCATTTTCGTAATTCAGCAGACCTTCAAGATACCACTCAGCGCTGTCAGTGGGTATACTAACCGTGCTTTTCAGGTTAAGCGTTAACTTAAAGTATTTAAGTTGTTGAGTAATCCTGTTATTTTGCTGTAAATCAATTGAAGGCGACTCAGTTTTTTCTTCCTTTTTACAGGAAATTATACTTATTATTATTGCCACATAAATTAGTGTAATTCTAATTATTTTCATGATTTCATTAATAAATTTATAAATAATTTTACGTATTTAAAAGATGTACAATCGTCTAATTTACTTTCTTTACGGAGGCACATCTCTAACCTTCTGGCATAAACCTGGTTTCAGCCAAATGTGCTGGTTAGGATGTGCAAATAAGTATTCAGAGATTAGGAATCTGCTCTCTCTCTCTACAAATTAATGTGATACAAACAAATCTGCTAAAAAGCATTGAATTACTATTTATTAAATATAAAATGGGACTCAAAAAACTATATATTCGATTATCATTATAAGCTTCAATATTACATAATATTTTTTAATAAAATGCAAGTTTCATAATTTAATGATATAAAATAAAATTAAATAGGATAGAATTCTATTTATTTTAGAAAACCAGATCAATTCATCTGTGGATCATCAGGATAATTGACCCATGGAGCATATTCCTCGCCCATCGAAATGACAATCTTGCGCCATATCTGCTCCGAATTGGCTTTCAGGATTTCTTCAGCGGTTGATTTAAGAACCAGCCACGAATTTTCAGAAAGTTC
>JANXXZ010000425.1 GCA_025350385.1 Bacteroidales bacterium | reverse complement strand
ACTTCTTCCGGGCGCTCGTCAATAAGCAGCACAATCAGGAAGACTTCCGGGTGATTGTAAGCAATTGCATTTGCTATTTCCTTCAGCAGGACTGTTTTACCGGTTTTTGGCTGCGAAACGATCAATCCGCGCTGGCCTTTGCCAATAGGGCAGAAGAGGTCGATAATGCGGGTACTGAACGATGATCCGGGGTGACCGGTAAGCTTGAATTTCTTCTCAGGGAATAACGGTGTGAGGTAATCGAATGGTATACGGTCACGGATCTCTTCTGGTGTACGGCCATTTATGGCCTCCACTTTTACAAGAGGGAAATATTTTTCGCCGTCTTTAGGGGGGCGGATTGTTCCGCGTAAGGTATCACCGGTCTTGAGACCGAAGAGTTTAATCTGCGATTGCGATACATACACATCATCAGGTGAATTCAGGTAGTTATAATCCGATGAGCGGAGGAAACCGTAACCGTCGGGCATAATTTCCAAAACACCTTCGCAGGCTACAATACCTTCAAATTCCCATAGGTAATCTTCGCGGGGCTTACTATTGTTATTGACGCGGTCGAGCTTGTTAAAACGTTGTTGAGGATTATCGCGTGCTATTTCGTTAGGGCGCTGAACATCCTGGGTAATCCCGATTTCCTGTGGAATACCGATTTCCTGCTCAACAGTTATAGGGAGATCAGCCGTAGGGTCCTTGAATTCGAATGAGGGAATGAATTCATCCTGTTCCATCATGGGAATGCTCATGTCGAGAAGAGCATCCTCATCGCGGACATGCCGTGAAGAGGAAACACGACGCTCCCACTTGCTACGGGGCTGTGATCCCCGGTCAGTTGACTGAGCAGCTGGCGGCGATTGCGGCCTGGAAGGAGTAGGAACAACAGCTTGAGCTTCGGATGACGAAGGAGGCATTGAAACAGGAACAGATGCCGGGGTTGAATCCGGGACCGGTGTTTGCACCGGAGGAATAAGTTTCTTATCAGAAACCGGATTTACAAATAAATCAGGAGTTGAGACTTTTGCCGGCTGTACAACTGTTGGTTTAGCCTGTCCCTGCACATCGCTTCTTTTATTGAGAGGTGAAGGTTGCTCTGTCCGTATTCTGGGACCTGGTTTACGTCCGCGGCGCTGTTTATCAGCAAAGTCACCCTTTTTAGAATGACCAATTTCTTCCAGCGGAACCCGCTTGCGGATTTTCAGCAGTTCTTTTTCCTGGATTTGTTTTTCTGCCTCAAGTAGTTCCTGAGGTGGGTTAGCAGCCTGATGGTCAAGGATCTGGTAAACAAGATCTTGTTTTTTCATTGACTCACTCTTGCGGATATTCAGCTTTTTGGCTATATCACGCAAATCGGGAAGCAGCATCTCTTCGAGCTGGCTCTTATCGTACATGCGAAAATTGATTAATGAACTTATGAAAGATGGTTGGTTTTTTTTAGATTGTAATCTGTTGAATGTGAAGCCTCAAACAGTCAAACTGCAAGGGCTGTATCGGGAAATAAAAAAGGGAGACCTGAGAATATTTGTAATAACGCAGCAAATATAGGTGATATTATTGGATATGGTTATGAAAGTGAGAATTTTTTTTGATTGAAGCTTGAAGATTTCAGATTATTGATACAATATCTGATTTGTTATTAATCAGTTGTGTTCATTTATCTGGTGCCGGGAGTTCTGTACCAGGTGCCCGGTGTCAGCCTGTCGGACTCTTTATCACATCATGACCTGTACAGGCAATATCGGGCAGAATCAAATTAAATTGTCCTGCCCGTTTGATGATGCGGCAGACTTGAGTATTTTCGCAGCTGAAATAAAATCACTACTGACTATATGACCCCTAACCAGTTACCCGACACATACAGGCATAAAGGCTTGCGCCGAAAACTGGTTGATTTGCTCAGGATCAAGGGTATCAGAGATGAAAATGTACTGCAAGCCATTGACAAAGTGCCAAGGCATTATTTCTTTGACTCATCATTCCTTGAATTTGCATATGAGGATAAGGCTTTCCCGATCGGGTCAGGACAAACGATTTCTCAGCCTTACACAGTTGCTTTCCAGACTGAACTCCTTGAGGTAAAACCAACGATGCGGGTTCTTGAAATTGGTACCGGTTCAGGATACCAGGCATGCATCCTGGCCAATATGGGTGCCAAGGTATATACCATTGAACGGCAAAAACTGCTGTTCGAAAAAACCAAGTCGTTGTTGCCGAGCATGAATTTCCGTATACGTCCATTTTATGGCGACGGGTATAAAGGTTTACCGGCCCATGCCCCTTTCGACCGCATCCTGATAACAGCAGCTGCTCCTTATATTCCTGATGCCCTAATTGCCCAGTTAAAAATCGGAGGCATTATGGTTGTGCCCCTTGGGGAATTTGATGTGCAGATCATGCACCGCCTCATCCGGGTGAGTGAAACCGAAGTGCTTACCGAAAAACATGGCAGTTTCAGGTTTGTACCCATGCTGATTGACAGGGCTAAGGATGTATAAAGAATATTCATGTAGCTATTCAGTAGTTGAAAAGACCGGATGTTAACCACGGCATTGAATTAAAATACTCCAAAGTCAGCTAATACACCGGAATGAATTACAATCTTGTTGCCCAGGTTTAGACCCTATGTTTAAATTTTCAAATAATTACCCATCCCTTCCCTGATTTCAGGGAGGGAACAGAATGTACTGAATTGTAGTTCTTTCAATCAAAGAAAAATCCTTTTTAGAATGTCCTCCCCCTGAAATCAGGGGGAGACAGAGAGGGTAAAAAAGGTA